>CAYFPW010000092.1:0-6850 GCA_964345055.1 uncultured Steroidobacteraceae bacterium
GACGCCGGAGCTGGGCAGACCGCGAAGGTGGCCAACCAGATCATCGTGGCGCTGAACGTCGCGGCCGTCAGCGAGGCGCTGGTGTTTGCCGCCAAAGCGGGCGTTGATCCGGCGCGCGTGCGCCAGGCCCTGATGGGTGGGTTTGCGGCCTCGCGTGTGCTGGAGCTGCACGGGGAGAAAATGCTGACGCGCAGCTTCGATCCGGGCTTTCGCATTGAATTGCATCTGAAGGATCTCGGCGTGGCGCTGGACTCGGCGCGGGCGTTGCAGATGCCGCTGCCGCATACCGCTGTCGTGGCGCAGCTGATGAATGCCGCGCAGGCGCAGGGCCTTGGCTCGCAGGACAATTCCGCGCTAGTGCAGCTGATCGAGCAGCTGGCCAATCAAACTCTACGCACCAGCTGATGGCGGAGCTGCTGCGGCAGATGTTCGCAGCGGCATTGCAGGCTGCCGCGCCGTCTCTCTGCGTACCCCCTGCGCTGCCGGCGGTGCCACGCGGTCGCACCTTGGTGGTCGGGGCGGGCAAGGCAGCGGCAGCCATGGCAGCGGCTGTCGAAGCACACTGGCCGCAGACGGCGCCACTGTCCGGACTGGTCATTACTCGATACGGACACGCGGTGCCGACGCAGCGCATCGCAGTGGTCGAAGCTGCGCATCCGTTGCCCGATGCCGCCGGCGTCGCGGCAACCGCGCGCATCCTCGAGCTGGCGCAGGGACTGGGCGCCGATGACTTGTTGCTCTGCCTGATCTCCGGTGGGGGTTCAGCACTGCTCTCCGCACCGGCTGCAGGCATTACTCTCGCTGACAAGCAGGTTGTCACGCGTGCACTGTTGCGCGGTGGCATATCAATTGGCGCGATGAACTGCGTACGCCGGCATCTATCGGCCATCAAGGGCGGTCGGCTCGCATTGGCCGCATGGCCCGCGCCGGTAGTCAGCCTGATCATCTCCGATGTGCCCGGTGATGATCTCGCTGCGATTGCATCCGGCCCCACTGTGGGGGATGTCAGCACCTGTGCCGATGCGCTCGCGGTGTTGGCGGACTATCAGCTCGACGTGCCAGAGGCGGTGCGCGTGTGGCTGTGCCGGCCTGATGCCGAGACGCCCAAGCCCGATGATCCGCGCCTGCGCGCTGTCGACAACCGGCTGATCGCGACGCCGCGCAAGGCGCTGGAAGCAGCCTGCGCCGTGGCGCGGGCTGCGGGTGTGTCGACGCTGCTGCTGGGTGATGACATCGAAGGGCAGGCGAGGGATGTGGCCGTATCACAGGCCCGCACGGCGCTGCGATACAAACTCTCCAGCGAGTCGGCCACTGCTCCGGTGGTGCTCGTGTCCGGCGGTGAAACGACGGTGACCGTCCGGGGGCGTGGTCGCGGCGGGCGCAACAGTGAATTCCTGTTGGCACTGGCGATGGCGCTGGAGGGCGCCGCGGGCATCCATGCCCTGGCCGCTGACACGGATGGCATTGATGGGAGCGAAGGCAATGCTGGCGCCTGCATCGGGCCCGATACGCTGGCCCGCGCACGGACGCTCGGGCTCGATGCAGCGGCCTATCTGGCCGACAACGACGCCTACGGGTATTTCGCCGTGCTCGGTGATCTAGTGGTCACGGGTCCGACGCTGACCAACGTGAATGACTTCCGCGCCATTCTCGTCGAGCGCTGAGGCCTGTCCGAGTCCCTATTTGAACCAGAGCGCCACGGTATCGCGGATGCGAATCCACAGGTTTCCCGGGGCTACCGCCGCCGCCGGGTACAGCGGCACGCGTGCCACCACATTCCCAGCCAGCGAGACCTGCAGTTCGCCCAGCGGTGCGTTCGCCACCAGCGGTGCGATCAGCTTCGGCAGCGCTGTGGCCGTAGTGGTGATGCCGCCGGCCTGACCGCGCGGCACAGTGATCTGCACATCCGCGTTGGGGCTGATCGCGACATACCCGTCGACGCTCTTGTAGACACGCGGCTTGAGCACCATCTCGCCTGCCTTGCGGATGGAGACGCTCTCGAAGTTGTTGTAGCCGTAGTTCAGCAGGGCCGCGCTCGCATCCTCGCGCGTGCGTTCGCCGCTGCTGCCGAGCACCACCGAGATCAGTCGCGTGTTCTCGCGCTTGGCTGAGGTCACCAGGCAATAACCAGCCGAGTCGGTGTGGCCGGTCTTCATGCCATCGACGGAAGAGTCGCGTAGCAGCAGGCCGTTGCGGTTCGGCTGCTTGATGTTATTCCAGGTGAATTCCTTGATCGAATACAGCGGGTAGCGATCCGGGAACTCGCGGATGATGGCGCGCGCCAGCGTGGCGATGTCGCGTGCGGTGCTGTAATGAGTCGGGGCGGGCAGGCCGTCAGCGTTTTCATAGTGCGTGCCCTTCAGACCGAGCCGTTGTGCCTGCGCGTTCATCATCGCGACGAAGCCCGGTTCGCTCCCTCCGATCCGCTCAGCCAGTGCGATGGTGGCATCGTTCCCGGACTGCACGATCATGCCCTTGAGCAGCACATCCACCGAGGCGGTGGTGCCCACCTGTAGGAAGGTGCGTGAGCCCTCGGCCTTCCAGGCGTGCTCGCTGATGGTCACCTCATCGGTGAGTTTCAGTTTGCCATCGCGCAGCGCCTGAAATGCAATGTAGGCGGTCATGAGCTTGGTGATGCTGGCCGGTTCCATGCGCTCGTCCGGATTCAGTGCGGCCAGAGTCTGACCGCTGCCTGCATCGATCACCAAGAAGCCGCGCGCATCGACCGGTGGTGGCGCCGGAACGCCGGGCACCACAGAGGGCGCCGAGGACAGCTGTACGGGCGCCTTGGCCGCTGTCTTGGGTTTTGCGGTTGTCTTTGGTGCAGTGTGTGCGGCAGCACTCTTGCCCGACTGTTTCGCTGCGGTGGTGTGCCGCGTCGCGAGCTTCTGGGCCGCGTCGGCGTGAGGAGTCATGAGCGAGACGGTTGTCAGCAGGCAGGCGAGAAGAACGGCGCGAATCGACATCAATGCAACTCCAGGCTTGAATGGGCAATCATGGATCGGTGACCAAGCGCGCGCCGGGCAGACCCAGCGTTCCGAGACGCGACTGTAACTCATCGAATTCAGCAACGCTCGACAGTGGGCCGATGCGTACGCGGTGCAGTGCAGCCGTTCCCTGGCCGCTGCGCGAGACGTACGCCTGCGCGATGCCAGCGGCACGCAGACGTTCCATCACACTGGCGGCGTTGGTCTCGTTGGCGAAGGCGCCGACCTGCAGCGTCAGGACCTTGGCCGGGCCAAACACGGGTGCTGTCGCACCGGGCGTTGGCAGGGCCTCGATGGTCGGAGCCGACGGGCTTCCCGGTACCAGTGCCTGAACGCTGACAAACGCAGTCCCATCACGAAGCATGTCCAGCTTCGCTGCGGCCGTCCAAGAAAGGTCGATGAGGCGGTTGGCGACGAATGGGCCACGATCGTTGATGCGCACCACCACCGAGCGGCCGTTCGCAAGGTTGGTCACACGGGCATAGCAGGGGATTGGCAGCGTCTTGTGGGCGGCTGTCATGGCGTACATGTCGTACGGCTCGCCGCTCGACGTGCTCTTGCCGTGGAAAGTCGGGCCATACCAGCTCGCCACACCCCGGTCCTCGTAGCCCACAGCGGTGGCCAGCACCTGGTAGCGCTGTCCGAGTACATCGTAGAAGGGCGGGTTGCCGGACTTGCTGCGCGGTTCAATACGCGGCACGGCATCGGGAATCGATGCGAAGTCGGCGGGTGGGGCGGGTACTGAAGCCGGCGGTTGCGGCTGCGGCCGACTCGGCGGAGCGCGTCGCGGTGCGGGAGTGCTGCAGGCAGCGAGCAGCGTGAGCGTGGCTGCAGCGATCAGTGCCGCCAGACTTGGAATGGGCCAAGTCTGGCGGACATACTCAAGGCTGCTTCGAGCGCTGCAGGATTGCATCGGCCAGATCGTTGACGGCCATCGCGTACAACGGGCTGCGGTTGTAGCGGGTGATCACGTAGAAGTTGCGAAAGCCCACGCGCCAGGCCAGTTGATCGGCCTCCGGTGCCGCGACGGCCACGGCAGGCGTTTCGGCGGGCAGCGTGGAATCCACGACAAAGCCGCGCTCACGGAGCGAGCCGAGGGTGTCGCTGAGTGTGACGGTGGCGGGCAGTGTCGGTGGCGTCTCGCCCTTGAAGCGTGCGGGCGCCATCACCGGTGCGCCGTCTTGCCAGCCGTACTGGTGCAGGTAGTGCGCCACGCTGGCGAAGATATCGCCCCAGTCGCGCCACAGGTCGCGTGCCGCCGATCCGTCTTCGTTGACGGCGTACTGCCGGTAGCTGGACGGCATGAACTGTGCGACACCCATCGCGCCGGCATAGGAGCCGAGCAGTGTTTTCGGATCCAGCTTCTCTTCACGACACAGTTTGAGGAACTGACCCAGTTCGGCACGGAAATACTCGCTGCGAGGCGGGTAGTCGAAGGCCAGCGTGGCGAGCGCATCGAGTACACGATACTGGCCGGTGATGCGCCCGTAATAGGTTTCGACGCCAATGATGCCCAGGATGTATTGGGCCGGCACGTGCTCACTGGCGGCCACCTTGGTCAGCAGGTCGCGGTGTTCGCGCCACAGCGCGACGCCCGCATTGATGCGCTCGTCGGTGAGGAAGCGCGGTCGGTACTCGAACCATGACAACGCCTTCTCCGGCGGCTTGCTCATGATCTCGATGATTTTCGGCTGGGATACGGCGTTCGAGAGCAGTTCGGTCAGTGCCGCCGTATCCACACCCTCGCGGGCCTGAGCTGCAATGAAGCTCTGGATCTCCGGCCGTTGGACATCAAGCCCGGCGGCGCGCGCGACCGACAGCGTGGCACACAGCAACGCTGCGCAGACCGAAGTAAGAAGAGTGCGACGGGGCATCACGAGCCCATCCTTTTGCGATGCGAATGCAATCCCATGAGGATACCGAAGCCTGCCAGCAGCGTCACGGCCGCAGTGCCTCCGTAGCTGACCAGAGGCAGCGGCACGCCGACCACGGGCAGCAATCCGGTCACCATGCCGGTATTGATGAGCATGTACACAGAAAACGTGAATGCAATGCTCGCTGCGAGTAGGCGGGCAAATGTGTCACTGGTCTGGCTGGCCAGAAACACGGCGCGCGAGACTACGAACAGATAGAGGATCAGCAGCACGACCAATCCGACCAGTCCGAATTCTTCGCCGATCACTGCGAAGATGAAGTCGGTGGAGCTCTCGGGTAAGAATTCCAGCTGAGCCTGGCTGCCATTCATCCAGCCCTTGCCGAAGACGCCCCCCGAACCGATGGCAATCTGCGACTGAGTGATGTGATAGCCGGAACCCAGTGGATCGGATTGCGGGTCCAGGAATACACGGACCCGTTCGCGCTGATAGTCGTGCATGAAATTCCAGCCAACGAATGCCGCTCCGACTGCCATCACCGCCAGCAAAGCGATGATCTGCCACTGCAATCCGGCCATGAGAATCACCAAAAAGCCAGCGACGGCGATCAGCATGGCCGTGCCAAGGTCCGGCTGCATTGCCACCAGCGCCACCGGTGCCAGCACCATCCCGGCCACGACCAGCAGCGCGCGCCAGTCGGGGGGCAGCGGGCGCTCATGCAGCAGTGATGCGACCATCATCGGCACAGCGAGCTTCATGATCTCGGAGGGCTGGAAGCGGATCAAGCCAAGGTCCAGCCAGCGCTGCGCACCCTTGCCGATGTGGCCAACCACGTCGACCACAATGAGCAGCAGGATGCCGATCACATACAGCCATGGCGCCAGACGACGCAGAAAATTGGGCGAGCAATTGGCCAGCGACAGCATGATGACTGTGCCCAGTGCAATGCGTTCCAGCGTGCGTACGATGGTGGTGATGCTCTGGCCCGAGGCGCTGTACTGCACCACCAGCGAATAGAGCACGATCAGTCCGATGCCGATCAGTAACGGACCGTCGAGTTTCAGTGCCGACAGCAGGCGCGCGGTATCCGAGATCGTGCGCCGCGCACTCAGCGGATTGTTCACCGATTCACGCAACCATGCTGGATCCCGCTTCATGTTGGTGGCACCCCGGTATCCATCTTCAGATAGGCGTCCATCACTCGCTTGGCAATCGGCGCAGCGACACTGGCGCCAAAGCCGCCGTTCTCAACCAGCACGGCGATAGCGATACGCGGTTTGTCGGCTGGCGCGAAGGCGATGAACCAGGAGTGATCCCGCAACCGCTCATTCTCGATCCGGGCCGACACCTTCTGGTTCTGGGCGATGCTGAACACCTGAGCGGTGCCCGTCTTGCCGGCGATCGGATAGCTCGCGCCGCGTCCGATAGCCGCTGCCGTGCCGCGGGTTGTTGCGCCGATCATGCCCTGCAGGACGATGTCCCATTGCTCGCTGGTGACGCCATCGACGTCGGGTCTTTTAACCGGTTCTACCGGCGTGACCTTGCCCTCTGCATCAAGCAGTCCAGTGAGTAATCTGGGTTGGAAGCTGTGGCCGCGATTGGCGATCACGGACGCCATCAATGCCAGCTGCAAGGGGGTGACCTGCAGGTATCCCTGGCCGACGCCGAGGTTGACCGTTTCGCCGGGGAACCAGACCTGATCGGCTGGATGCTTGAAGATCTTTTTCTTCCACTCCGGGGTTGGAAGCAGGCCCGGTCGCTCGCCACTGATGTCGATGCCACTGAGCTGGCCGAGCCCAAAAGGTGACAGGAAATCGGCGATGCGATCAACGCCCAACGTGGCCGCAAGCGAGTAGAAGTAAACGTCACAGGACACGGCAATCGCATCAACCAGATTCACACCGCCGTGTTTGCCACCCTTGCCCTCGCGATACATGTGCGCGCTGCGCGGGAGGTGAAATTCGCCGGAGCAGAATTCGCGCTTGTCGG
>CAYFPW010000093.1:0-6773 GCA_964345055.1 uncultured Steroidobacteraceae bacterium
GGTAGCAGACCTGACCGGAGGGCGGCGTCACGGCCACGTTCCAGTTGCTGCCGGCATTCTGGGCAGCAAACGTGAATGAGCCACCGCCGGATGCAACCGTTCTGCTGTCCTGGGCGTTATTGGTGAGTGTCACCGAGCCGGTGTTGCCGGTGACAGTGCCGCTAACGGTATAAAGCGGGCCTGCGCTACTGCTTGAGCTTGACGATGAGCTGGAGCTGCTCGTCGAACTCGAGGATGAGCTCGTGCTGCTTGAGGAGCTGGAGACGCTTGAGGAAGAGCTCGAAGAAATCGATGACGAACTGGAGCTGCTCGAGGAGGAGATGGAGCTGCTGCTGGAGCTGGTTGTAGAGCTGGAAGAGCTCGACACGCTGCTGGAGCTGCTGCTCGAAGATGGGGTGGGCGTGGTCCCGCCGCCGCCACCACCACAGCCGGACATGAACAGGGTTCCAACAAGCGCGAGTAGGGCAGTGTGCGTCAGTTTCATGCGTTGCTTCTTCGGGGTCTCGGAGGCCCGTGTGGTTGTGGGTGTGAAAGTGTTATCAGCTCAGCAAAAAAATCCTGTCGGCGCTAACTCAGTTAAGAGTGGTGCAATGCAGGCTCGCTCGCAGAGTCCGACTGGATGACGCCTGCGCGGCGATCGGTTCAATCAGAGGCAGGCTGCAAACGGGTTCGGCTGCTCTGCAGTGATAACAGGGGTCGAATTCGATACGGGATCAGTGGGGGCGCTGTAGGTGGCCCAGATCGGGTCGCTCGAGTAAGTAGGTGCGCTGGCAGCACTGCTGCAGGTCTTGTTTCCAGAGGTCGATGAGCTGGACGAGGCGCTCGAACTGGAGCTTGAGCTGGAGGCACTTGAACTGGACGAGCTGGAGCTGCTGGATGAAACGCTGGAGCTGCTCGAGCTGCTGGATGACACGCTGGAACTGCTGGAACTGCTGATCGAGCTGGAGGAGGAGCTTGAGCTGCTCGAGGAGACCGAGCCGCCGCTGCTGCCACCGCCACCGCCGCCGCATCCTGCCAATGTCACCGAGCCAACGACTGCGAGGAGAAAACTTGCGGACGCTTTCAGGGTTCGGTTACCGGAAGTCTTCATGCGGGGTCGACCACTCGTAGATATATGTTTAAAACGATGCCAGACGGTGCCGGTCACTGTAGTTTTTTTAGCTTGAAAATTCAAGGTGGGATGCGTCGGGCCTTCATGCGTGCATATCGCAGGATTAAAGCGTTGCGGCGAGGCGTTACGGCACCGAAATTGTCGCCGTACGCCACCCGGGCTCGCAGCGGTTCGGACTCGACAGCTGGTCCGAGTCGGCGCAATATGAAATCGAGATCCTGCGTGGTCTTGACTTGAAAAAAGGTCTGGCTGAAAAGTCGGGGTAAGGTCGGACGGATCTTGGGCAGTCTTCACTGGGTTTGGGTGTTGATCGGTGCGCCGGTGGCGGAAGAAATCATTTTCCGTCGCGGCCTCCATGATGCTCTGTTGCGAGGTTTGTTCTTCGACCTCGCTCGCGAGCCGCGGCGGGCCAATTTGGTCACGGCGATTGTGTTCGCGGCCGGGCATTGTCTGGTTCGACCCGGTTACCTGCCATTGTTGACGTTCTTGCCCGCTCTCGTGATTGGGGCAATGTTCAACAGGTTCCGGCGACTTGATCTTTGTATAGTTGCCCACGCGGTCTTTAATCTGATGTGGCTTGTCGGTGCGTCGCGAGTCGTGGGTCGGCTTGTATAGGGTATGAAATGCGCTTGAATAGACAGACTGGGATCGGGTCAATGTTGGCCATGGCTGTGTTGGGGCTGCTTTCCGTCAAGCCAGCTTTTGCCGACAGCATCTCTAACGGCGCGACACTGTATGCCGCCCGCTGCGCATCCTGTCATGGGGCCACCCCGCTGACTTCAAACGTAGGCAAGATTTATTTCGGTCGTAATTCGCGCGCGGTAATTGATTCATCGATTAACTCGGTGCGCGAGATGAACAGCCTTCGCTCTCTGTTTCCGGCGGGCGGTACCAACCTCGCCGACGTCGCCGCCTATCTGGGCAATACGCCGGGAACGCTGACGTTTGGTTCCACCACGGTGGGAAGCAGTTCCACGACGCAGACTGTCACGGTCTATGCCAGCCTCAAGAGCGCGTCCTATGCGATCAGCAATCTGGCTGCCATGGTCAGTGGTGATTTCGTCCGAAGCGGCGGAACCTGCGGATCGACAGTTTCCTATGGCAGCAGCTGCACCCTGTCGATCACCTTCTCGCCAACCGCCAGTGGGACCCGCACCGGGCAGCTCAGCCTCACCCATAACGGCACTCTGACGCCGATCGTTATTAGTCTCAGCGGCACGGGTACGCCTGCTGCCCAGCCAGCCATTGCCGTGAATACTTCGGCGTTGACCTTCACTGACCAGGCTCTGGGAACGGGCAGCGCTGCGCGAAGCATAGTCGTCACCAATGCCGGCGCGTCGAACCTGCAGTTTGCCGGTATTGGCATTAGCGGAGTGGCTGCAGCGGATTTCTCCACCGGCGGAACCTGCGTGAGCACCGGTGTTCTGGCGGCCAATGCGACCTGCACTGTCACGGTGGTCTTTACCCCGTCCGCGGTCGGTGGCCGCAATGCCACGCTGACAATCAACTCGAACGCGAGTAACGGCAATGCAGTGGTCAGTCTCTCCGGCACCGGTGTGGCCGTTTCCACTCCCGCAATCGCTTTTTCTCCGACGTCTCTGGCCTTTGGCGACCAATCGGTTGGGGTGGTATCGACAGCGCGGACTGTGACGATTTCAAACCCCGGGTCCGGCACACTGCAGATCAACGCCATCAGCGCGTCGGCTGGGTTTCAGGTGACTCATAACTGCGGCAGTGCGTTGGCTGCGGGTGCTTCGTGCACGGCGTCCGTCACTTTCCTCCCGGCAGTGGTTGGCTCCGCTTCCGGCACGGTCACGGTCATATCGAATGCAGCGCTCTCGCCACAAACAGTCGGTCTGACCGGCAATGGAGTGCTGTCTTCGCCAGCTCTGGCATGGGTGCCTGCGGCCACGGCGATCGGTTTCAGTGACACCCCCGTCGGGTCAGCGCCGGTCAGCAAGACGTTGACGCTGACCAATCTGGGCCCGGGATCGGTGACGCTGCGTCAGATTACGCTCACCGGGACTCAGGCGTCGGATTATTCTCTCTCGCCAACCAGCAGTTGCGTCGTCAACACCACGCTGGCGCTGAATGCCACCTGTACGGTGGTCATCGCATTCCAGCCAACCGCTCAGGGTGCGCGTATCGCCACCCTGCATATCGGTTCATCCGGTACTGATCCGCCGGACGTGTCCATTTCCGGTAATGGCACTGCGCTGGCCTTGCCGGCGCTGAATGTTTCGCCTTCGGTCCTGACCTTCGTGTCGACCTCTGCAACCGCGCCAGCCGGTGAACTTGTGACGCTGACCAGTTCCGGTAACGCGGTGCTGCGGGTCACTTCGGTCACCATTGGTTCTGGTCGATTTGGTGTGACGGCTGCAACCGCCAATGGCTGTCCCAATACTCCGTTTGATTTGGCGCCAGGGCAGGGTTGCAGCCTACTGGTGAGCTGGTTGGATACTGTGGCCACGTCTGACAGTGGCTCTTTGCTGGTCCAGTCCAATGCATCGTCGGGCTCCAAGCAGGTGGCTCTCAGTGCCAGCCGATCGATACCAGGCAGCACGAGCACGGGCATCAGCAACGTTGGTGCAGGCGGATGCTCGATCGCCCAAGGCGATTCAGCCCTGGACCCAACGCTGTGGCTCACGGTCATGACTGCCTTGCTCGTCTTGTGGCTGCGTCGAAGAAAGTCATCCGTTGGGCGCCGCCCACGCCAGTCGTCTGCGCATCATGAAAAATGCCATCCCTCTGAATCAGGAGAGTGCTGAGATGAAAATGGCCCATATGGCCAAGCTTTGTGGTGCGGGATTGCTGATCGCGATCTTGTCTTCTCCCGTGTTGGCGCTGGATGCCGGTGCGCGCGCCCCCGATGTCCGCCTCCCGGGTCTCAAGGATTTGGTGAGTCTTGAGTCGCTCAAGGGGCGCGTGGTCTATCTTGATTTCTGGGCCTCATGGTGTGGGCCATGCAGGCATTCATTCCCGTTCATGAACCAAATGCTGGAAAAATACCGCTCCAACGGATTGGAAGTGTTTGCCATCAACGTGGACGAGAAGCGCACCGATGCGGACCGCTTTCTGCAGGAGGTTCCCGCCCGGTTCACGCTCGCTTTCGACAGCAAGGGTGAGACAGCCAAGTTGTTCGGCGTCAAGAGCATGCCCTCGTCCTATATACTCGGACGGGACGGGCAAATCATCGAGATTCACAGGGGTTTTCGTGACGAAGACCGCCCGAATATCGAGGCGCAGATCGTGCGTGCGCTGGGTGTGCGCTGAAAATCTCTGGCTTGTAATTTGGCATCCCATAGCGGTTGCGCGGAGCGCTGGATGAACGCGACAGACAGTATTCGAATAACGGCAAGAATGCGGCTTGCAGGCGCTGCCTTGGCTGCGCTTGCTTTGGTGGGGTGTGCCTATAACCCACCCAAGCCATGGGAGAAGGGGAATCTCTCCAAGCCGGAAATGACCATGGCGGGTGATCCGCTCGACCAGCGTTTTGTAGAGCACATTTACAGCAGCAAAGAAAACGCCTCGGGTGGCAACGGCGTCGGAGGGGGTGGCTGTGGCTGCAACTAAGAAGCCAATGCAGTTCGGAAGTATTGCTGCCGCCGCACTTGCTCTGCCTGGTGTGATCCTTCACGCCGAGAATGCGCCGGAGTCCGGCGAAGTGGCGCTTAAGTATCTGAGTTACAAAGACTCTCAGCCGGGCTTCGACCGCATCGCCGTCTCGGCACCCTCAATCTATGTGCTCCTGCCCATTTCACCGCGCTGGTCTGTCGAAGGTTCAGCGGTCTCTGATGCAGTGTCAGGCGCGACGCCGAGATACCACTCGGCGATTTCAGGCGCATCGCGCATGCATGAGGAGCGGCGAGCCGCTGATGTCAAGGTTACGCGCTATCAGGATCGCGCAAGCTTTTCGCTAGGCGTCAGTCGTTCTGATGAGCACGACTACACCAGTAATGCTCTATCGTTCGATGTGGCAATTGCCAGCGATGACAATAACCGCACCTGGAATCTGGGCGTGGGTACCTCATCGGATTCCATTGGATCCACCAATGATGCCAATCTGCACGAGAGCCGTAAAACGACCGAGGTAATGGTCGGTGTCACTCAGGCTGTTACGGCCAATGATCTGGTTCAGGGGAATGTGACGGTCAGTAATGGTAAGGGCTATTACTCAGACCCCTACAAGGAGCCTGACGTACGTCCGGACAAGCGTGATCAGGTCATCGGGCTTCTGCGCTGGAATCATCATTTTGGTGAGTTGGGCGCAACATTGCGAACCAGCTATCGCTACTACCACGATACCTTTGGCATCAGTGCTCACACCGTCTCGACGGAGTGGGTGCAGCCGATCACATCCAGACTGTCGGTGACGCCGTCCCTGCGACTGTACTCACAAAGTGCTGCGACATTCTATTTCGATCCTTTCTATGACAAGAATGTCGGCGCTCCTTATCCGACCAATTATTTCAGCAACCCGCCGACTTACATTTCGCCCGATCAGCGTCTCTCGGCTTTTGGCGCGGTGACCGGCGGGCTCAAGTTTGTTCTGCAGGCGGATGCCAACTGGCGTGCAGATCTCAAGGTCGAGCATTACGTACAGCAATCGAATTGGCGAATCGGGGGCTCGGGTTCGGTTGGCTTGGATAATTTCTATGCCAATTTCATTCAGCTCGGTTTGTCACGCCGCCTCTAGGGTGCGCTGGCGCCGCATGGCAGAAACCAGCGCGGTCGCCTGACAGTCGGACACTTTGCCATGGCCTCCGCCGGTTTTGATTTTCAGGCCATGTCCAGTAGCTGCCAGATCCGTCTTGAAGGCAGAGACGAGACGGATCTGTCCGCGGCGGCGGATAAGGCAATCAAAGAGATCCGGCGTATCGAGCGTAAATACTCGCGCTATCGATCCGATTCGATCGTTTCGACCATCAATCAGGCGGCAGGTAGCCGCGCTTCTATCAAGGTTGATAAAGAGACCGCCGGTCTGCTCGGCTTTGCCAGTCAGCTGCATCAGATGAGTGATGGCCTCTTTGATGTCACCTCCGGCATCCTCCGAAATGTCTGGAATTTCAAAGCCGGCAAGATCCCGTCACAGGAGCAGATCAATGCGGTTCTGCCGCTGATTGGTTGGTCCAAGGTCAGCTGGGATGGCGAGCGGATCTCTCTGCCTTTATCCGGCATGGAAATTGATTTCGGTGGCTTCGGCAAGGAATACGCAGCGGATCGTGCAGCCACGATCATTCAGGAAGCCGGTATCCATCATGGCTTCGTCAATCTTGGTGGTGATCTGCGAGTCATTGGTCCCCGCGGCACCGGGCAGGGGTGGCGCTTCGGCATACAACACCCGCGCGACGCTGGGCAGATCATGGTCAGCGTTGAGCTTGCCGCGGGTGGGCTGGCGACCAGCGGCGATTACGAAAGGTATTTCGAGACCAATGGTCGTCGTTACTGCCATATCCTCGATGTCCGAACCGGGTGGCCCGTCAGTTATTGGGCCAGCGTCAGTGTGGTGGCTCCGGCATGCCTTGCCGCTGGCGCACTGAGCACGATCGCCATGCTCAAGCAAAACGGGGCCAGGGTTTTTCTTGAGGAGCAGGCGGCGAGCGCTTTGCTGATTAGCCCAGCTCTGGCTCTGCAATACGTTGGTAGCGAGAAACCTTTTCCG
>CAYFPW010000094.1:0-6750 GCA_964345055.1 uncultured Steroidobacteraceae bacterium
CGCATCGATATGTCCGAGTTCATGGAGAAGCACTCCGTGGCGCGGCTGATCGGCGCGCCGCCGGGCTATGTCGGATACGAGGAGGGCGGTTATCTCACCGAAGCGGTGCGCCGCCGCCCATACTCGGTGATCCTGCTCGATGAAGTCGAGAAGGCGCACCCGGACGTGTTCAATGTGCTGCTGCAGGTGTTGGACGATGGTCGCCTGACCGACGGGCAGGGCCGCACCGTCGATTTCCGCAACACCGTCATCATCATGACCAGCAATCTCGGTTCCGGCGCGATCCATGAGCTGGCCGGTGAGGGCAACTACACCCGCATGAAGACCGCGGTGATGGAAGTCGTGCAGCAGCAGTTCAAGCCTGAATTCATCAATCGCATCGACGACATCGTGGTGTTCCACCCGCTGGCGACTGCGCAGATCCGCCGCATCGTGGACATCCAGCTCGGGATGCTGCGCCGGCGCCTGCTGGAGCGGGATATGCAGCTGGAGCTGGACGATCGGGCCCGCGACCTGTTGGGCGAGGCCGGGTTCGATCCGGTCTACGGCGCCCGTCCGCTGAAGCGGGCGATCCAGCAGCAGATCGAGAATCCGCTCTCGCAGCAGATCCTGGGCGGCCAGTTCGCCCCGGGCGACCGTATCCACGTGACGGCGCGCGACGGTGTGCTGGCATTCGAAAAGTCGCGCTAGAATCAACAGCTGAGTTCGGGTTCAGGATTCCCATGCCTTTCTACGAGTATGAATGCCCGTCCTGCCGCCACCACGCGGAGGTCATGCAGAAGATTTCGGATGCGCCGCTGAAGAAGTGCCCCGCCTGCGGTAAGTCGGGCCTGAAGCGGCTGATTTCCGCGCCGGTGTTCCGTCTCAAGGGCTCCGGCTGGTACGAGACCGATTTCAAGTCTGACAAGGAAGGCAAGCGCAACCTCGCCAGCGGCGAGGGCGACGAAGCCAAGGCCGCACCGGACGGTAAACCCGATGCCGCAGCGTCGGCTGCCGCGGTGAAGAGTGACGCGGCAAAGGCGAAGGCAAAAGCGAAAGCGGCAGCCAGTGGCCGGTCCGGGTCGGCGGCCAAGGCGCGGCCGGTGAAGACCTCGGCGCGGCGCGGTGCGGCTGGCAGCAAGGCGACGGCGCGCCACAAATGAACGTCGCCTCGGCACGCGCTGCATTTTGGCGAAAAATCCGACGTTATCTGGTTTCCGGTCTGCTGATCTGGTTGCCCATCATCGCTACGGTGGTGGTGGTGCGCTTCATCCTCGATCTCATGGGGCGCGCCGTACTGCTGGTGCCGCAATACCTCCGGCCGGAGGTGCTCTTCGATGTGCACATCCCGGGCATCGGGGCGGTGGCGGCGGTGCTGATCGTGCTTTTCACCGGCATTCTGGCCACCAATTTCATCGGCCGCACACTGATCGGTTTCGGCGAGGACATGCTGCAGCGTGTCCCCTTCGTCCGCACCGTCTACGGGGGTGTGAAAAGCTTCTCCGAGACGCTGCTGTCCGATTCTGGTAGCTCCTTCAACAAGGTGCTGCTGGTGCAGTACCCGCGAGAAGGCATCTGGAGCATTGGCTTCCAGACCACATCGGACTTGCCGGAGATCTCGGCGCGTACCGGGGCGGAACAGGTCTGTGTTTTCGTGCCCACCACGCCCAATCCCACTTCCGGCTTCATTTTCATGATTCCGCGCAGCCAGGTGATCGAGCTCGACATGTCGGTCGATGCGGCGATGAAGATGATCGTGACTCTCGGTGTGGTCACCCCGCCGGTGCCAGCCGGGGTGGTTCCGGCCCACGCGCCAGCGGCGGCGGGCAGTCCGTTGCCCGGCAGCCCGCCCCCCTGATTTGGTACCCCGGGTGCCGCGGCTGGTTGCGCCTGGTGGAGAGCGTACGTAACATGCCGCGCCCCTCTCTTTTGTGTAGCAGATAACTCCATGCGCACGCATTACTGTGGTTCCGTCACTGAGCTGCTGATCGGCCAGACTGTCACGGTCGCCGGCTGGGTCCATCGGCGTCGCGACCACGGCGGCGTGATCTTCGTCGACCTGCGCGATCGCGAAGGTTTGGTACAGATGGTGTTCAATCCCGAGCAGGCGGAACTGTTCGCAGGTGCGGAGCGGCTGCGCAACGAGTACGTCATCAGCGTGACCGGCACGGTGCGCGCACGGCCGGCTGGTACGGTGAATGCGCATCTGGGTACCGGGCGCATCGAGATCGTTGCCAGCGCACTCGAGCTGCTGAACCGCTGCGACCCGCTGCCGTTCCAGCTCGATGAGCCGGTCAGCGAAGAAGTGCGGCTGCGTTATCGCTACATCGACCTGCGCCGTGACGAGATGAACAAGCGGCTGCGCATGCGGCACGCCATCACTCGCGCGATGCGCAACTTCCTCGACAACGAGGGCTTCGTCGACATCGAGACGCCGATGCTGACCAAGGCTACTCCCGAGGGTGCGCGCGACTACCTCGTGCCCAGTCGCACGCATTTCGGCAAATTCTTCGCGCTGCCGCAGTCGCCGCAGATCTTCAAGCAGCTGCTGATGGTGGGTGGTTTCGAACGCTACTATCAGATCGTGCGCTGCTTCCGCGACGAGGATCTGCGCGCCGACCGTCAGCCCGAGTTCACCCAGCTGGATATCGAGACTTCGTTCCTGTCGCAGGAACAGCTCATGGCGATGATGGAAGGGCTGGTGCGCGAGCTCTTTGCCGCCGTGCTGAAGGTCGAGCTGCCGAATCCGTTCCCGCGCATGAGCTACGAAGAGGCCATGCGCCGGTATGCCTCCGACAAGCCGGATTTGCGTGTGGCTCTGGAGCTGGCCGATGTGGCGGATCTGGTGCGCGACTGCGACTTCAAGGTTTTCGCCGGTCCCGCCAAGGATGCCGATGGCCGCGTGGCTGCGCTGCGTGTACCGGGCGGCGGCGCCATGCCGCGCTCGCAGATCGATGAGTACACCGCTTTTGTGGCCCGCTACGGCGCCAAGGGTCTGGCGTACATCAAGGTCAACGATGTGACCAAGGGCCGCGACGGCCTGCAGTCGCCCATCATCAAGTTCCTCAGCGATGCGGCAGTGGCCGGAATCCTTGAACGCACGGGTGCGGCCGACAACGATCTGATCTTCTTTGGCGCCGACAAGGCGCGCGTGGTCAACGACGCGATTGGTGCCCTGCGACTGAAAGTGGCGCAGGATCTGAAACTCGTGCAGGAGGGCTGGCAACCGCTGTGGGTCACGGACTTCCCGATGTTCGAGTACGACGCCGACGAGAAGCGCTGGGTGGCCATGCATCATCCCTTCACGTCGCCGAAGAATCTGGATCCTGCCGCGTTGGCTGCCGATCCGCGCAACGCGCTCGCCCAGGCCTATGACATGGTGCTCAACGGCTCGGAGATCGGCGGCGGCTCGATGCGCATCTATCGTCAGGATCTGCAGGCAACGGTGTTCGAGCTGCTTGGCATCGGCGCCGAGGAGGCGCAGCTGAAGTTCGGCTTCCTGCTCGATGCGCTGCGCTATGGCGCTCCGCCACATGGTGGCATTGCCTTCGGTCTCGATCGTATTGCCATGCTGATGTCCGGCGCGGAAAGCATCCGCGATGTCATTGCCTTCCCCAAGACGCAGACCGCGGCGTGCCCGCTGACCGATGCGCCCACGGAAGTCAGCGAGCAGCAGCTGCGCGAGCTGCACATCCGCGTCCGCACGCCGCCTGCGGCCAGCTGAGCGGCGGAGTGCGTCACAGCGTCGCATGAGCGACGGTGTCGAGGACGCGGCCGTCGTATTCGTCCACGGCCTGTGGATGACCGGCCTTGAATCCTTCGCGCTGCGTCACCACGTGGTGCATGGCCGCGGCTGGTTGTGGTGCACCTTTCACTACAGCTCCGTGGTTCAGTCGCAGACCGACGTCGTGGCGGCGCTCCATGCCACAGTGCGCACGCTCACCGCTTCATCCGTGCATCTGGTCGGACACAGTCTCGGTGGTCTGATCATTCAGCGCGCACTGGAACAGGCCTCGGGCTGGGCACCGGGCCGAGTGGTATTTCTCGGTACGCCGTCCCTGGGCAGTCGTGCTGCCGAGCAGCTGCACGCACTCCCGTTCGGTGACTGGCTGCTGGGGCATGCGGCCGAACCGCTGCTGGATCCCGCTCAGCGGCAATGGCGCTTTGGCCGAGAGCTGGGCATCGTGGCGGGCACGCATCCGGTCAGCATTGGCAAGCCGCTGGCGCAGTTCGCGGCGGATGAACCCAACGACGGATTGGTCTCCGTGGCCGAGACGCGTCTGCCCGGTGCCACGGCACACCTCACCTTGCCCGTTAGTCATACCGGCATGCTGTTCTCCGCGGATGTGGCGCGGCAGGTGTGCGAGTTCCTCGCGACCGGAAGATTTCAGGTCTGATTGCCGCCTTCGAGCGCGGCGCGATGTAGTTCGTACAACAGCTGGATGGCGTCGCGCGGTGACAGCTCATCCGGATTCAACTCCGCCAGCCGTTGCTCCAGCGCGCTCGGTGCCGGCGCCTGCAGGGGTTCGCTCGCCGGTGCAAACAGAGACAATTCGCCCTGACGCTGCGCGCCGCCCTCACTGCCGCGCTCGCGTGCGGCCTCCAGTGTGCGCAGGTACTGGCGCGCATGTGCAATCACCGGTCGGGGCACACCAGCCAACTGTGCGACCGCCAGACCGAAGCTGCGGTTCGCCGGTCCCGGCTTGACCGCGTGCAGGAAGATCAGTGAGTCAGCATGCTCGGTGGCGTCGAGGTGCGCATTTGCGCAGGCTGGAATTTCCTGCGCGAGGCTCGTCAGTTCAAAGTAATGCGTGGCGAACAGCGTGAAGGCGCGCACTTTCAGCGCCAGCTCGCGCGCCACGGCCCAGGCCAGCGACAGACCATCGAAGGTGCTGGTGCCGCGCCCGATCTCATCCATCAGCACCAAGCTTCGCGGCGTGGCGTTGTGCAGGATGTTGGCCGTCTCGGTCATCTCCACCATGAATGTGGAGCGGCCCCCTGCAAGATCATCGCCGGCACCGATGCGCGTGAAGATGCGATCCAGTGGACCGATGACCGCACGCGTTGCCGGCACGAAGCTGCCGATGTGGGCCAGCACGCAAACCAGCGCCACCTGGCGCATGTAGGTCGATTTGCCGCCCATGTTGGGGCCGGTGATGATCAGCATGCGCCGCGCATCATCGAGCATCAGGTCGTTCGGTACGAACGGGGTGTCGATGAACCGCTCCACCACCGGATGACGGCCACCCTCGATCAGCAGCTGCGGTTCGCGACACAGCTCCGGCTCCACCCAGTTGCCCTGGCGTGCGCAGCTGGCCAGCGAGCGCAGTGCATCGAGCTGCGCCAGTGCTGCGGCGGTGGACTGCAGCGGACCCAGCCCCTCGATCAGTTGTGTCAGCAGTGCCTCGAACAGTTCCTTCTCGCGCGCCAGTGCCCGCTCGCGCGCACCAAGCACCTGGTCCTCGAATTTCTTCAGCTCCGGCGTGATGAATCGTTCGGCCGATTTAACCGTCTGCCGACGCACATAGTCGGGCGGTACGCGCTCAGCCTGTGCGCGCGGGATCTCGATGAAGAATCCCTGTACGCGATTGAAACCCAGCTTCAGGCTGGCGATGCCGCTGCGCTCGCGCTCGCGCGATTCCAGCTCCAGAAGAAAGCCGTCAGTGTTGCTGGCAATGTTTCGCAGCTCATCCAGCGTTGCGTCATGGCCCGCTGCGATGACCCCGCCGTCGCGCAGGAAATGATTGGGCTCCATGGCGATCGCACGGGTCAGCAGTGCGCATTCGGCGGCGTGGTCGCTACTGTCGGCATGCAGTTCGCTCAGCAGCGGGGAGGCTAGGCCGGACCACAGCGCGCGCAGCGGCGGCAGTGCGGTCAGTGCCGAGCGCAGCTGCACCATATCGCGGGGCCGCGCGCTGCGCAGCGCCACACGTGCGAGCACGCGTTCGATGTCGCCCACCGCCTGCAGCGGTTCGCGCAGTGCGTCGGACGTTGTGTCCAGCATCAGCATCCTCACTGCGTGATAACGCCGACGCAGCTGATCCTGATTGACGATCGGACGACCCAGCCAGCGTCGCAGTGCGCGTGCACCCATCGCCGTGACCGTGTCGTCAATGACCGCGAGCAGCGTGGCGCGCTCGTTCGCGTTCAGGCTGGTGTCCAGTTCCAGATTGCGGCGTGTGGCGGCATCGAGCAGCAGCGAATCGCCCGTTTCCTCCACCTGCAGCGCGCGGATGTGTGGCAGCGCTGATTTTTGGGTGTCGCGCACGTATTGCAGCAATGCACCGGCTGCGGCAATAGCCAGCGGCAGCTCGTCGGCGCCGAAACCGCGCAGGTCGAGCGTGCCGAGCTGGTCGGTCAGCAGACGCGAGGCGGTCGCCAGTTCGAAGTGCCAGGGGGGTCGGTTGCGGATCACGGCCTGGGCTGCACTGGCGAGGGGGGCGTTCCCGTCACCCGGGAGCGACTGGTGTTCCGGCAGCAGCAGTTCGGCAGGCGCCAGCCGCTGCAGTTCCGCCGCCAGCGCTCCGGGGCCCACTGATTGCATAAGGCAGAAGCGGCCCGAGGAGAGTTCGAGCCAGGCCAGTCCGAAGTGCTCCCCGTCGCGGTACAGGGATGTGAGCAGCGTTTCGCGCCGCTGGTCGAGTAGCGCCTCATCGGTGACCGTGCCCGGCGTCACCACACGCACCACCTGCCTCTCCACCGGACCCTTGGACTTGGCCGGATCGCCGATCTGTTCGCAGATGGCCACGGACTGCCCACGGCGCACCAGCC
>CAYFPW010000095.1:0-1008 GCA_964345055.1 uncultured Steroidobacteraceae bacterium
GTATTCCGTGCCGGTGATGTACTCTCCGCTGCCGCTGCGACGATAGCGCAGTCGATAGTAATAGCGGGTATCCGGCTTCAGCCGCGCGATGGACAGTTCGACCGGAATGCGTGCTTTTCCGCTGACCGTGCCGGTCTTGCCACTGTAATTGCCCGCCGCGGTGCCGTATTCGGCAAACACTTCCAGATCATCGGGAGACAACACATTCACCGAGATCGATGTGTCCGTGGGGCGGCCCAGCACATGCGTCATCTTGGCGACGGTGGTTCCGAAAGAGAGGTCGTTCTGCAGATACTGCGCCAGTGACAGTGTTGCCCAGGAACAGGCAACCACCAGGCCCACAGCCAGAAGCGCCTGGCCGACGCGTACTGCGCCGGTGCCGGGCCGTGCGCCCTGAATTTTCGTGCTGGTCATGATTCCCCCAAAGCTTGCTGGCTGTCGCGCCAGTTTCGGCTGGCAGTATACGCAGTAATTGCCGTCGCGCCTGTCAGGACCGGCCAGCAGGAATTGCCAGATGATCAGCGCTGGTCCTATTCTTGGTTCCAGATACTTTTAATTACAGCGCCGGGGGGCTCGGTGTCACGACATACTCAAATTGCAGTGCTGGCCGCGATGCTGGCCGCCGCCGGCGGCGTTGCAGCGCATCATTCATCCACGCCGCATTACGATGAAAGTAAGCAGGTGACCTTGGTCGGTGTCATCACCGAATTCAAAATGGTCAACCCGCACTCGTTCGTGTACCTGGATGTGAAGGGTGCCGATGGCAAAGTCGAGCACTGGAATTGCGAGATGAGCAGCGTGGCCATCCTGCAGCGCAACGGTGTGACCAAGCAGATGCTGGCGCCCGGTGATCGTGTGACGATCAATGGGTTCCCCGCCTGGCGCGACCCGCACGGCTGTTCGTTCGTATCAGTGATCCTCAAGGATGGCACGACGCTCGATCGCTTCGGTTCCGTGCGCAAGGAAAGTGTTGTCACGAACAAGGGGCCTGGCCTGCCGACGGCCGTA
>CAYFPW010000095.1:1018-6730 GCA_964345055.1 uncultured Steroidobacteraceae bacterium
AGCCGTAGTGCCTGCTTCACGCACTTTTGCCGGCAACTGGATCGGCGGCGGCGGACCACCGAAGGACCCCGTGAACTTCGATGCGTTGCTCACGCCCGCGGGCAAGGCTGCGCTCGCCAAGTACGATGTGCGCTACGACGATCCGGGTCTGCGTTGCAGTCCGGCCAGCATCCTGCGGGCCTGGGGTGAGCCTTTCGAGGTCACAGAGATCACCCAGACGGCGGCACAGATCACCATTCGCCATGAATACATGGACACCGTTCGCACCGTGGACATGCGCACCCGCCAGCATCCGGCAAACCTCAAGCCAAGCCTCCTCGGTCATTCGGTCGGCTGGTTCGATGGTGATGCGCTGGTGATCGAGACCGTTGGCTTCACAGCCGGTGTGCTGATGCCCAATCCGCCGCTGTTGCACAGTGAGCAGATGAAGATGATTGAGCGACTGACCTTATCGGCCGATGGATCAGAGCTTGCGCGCAGCTACGAAGTCACCGATCCGAAGTACTTCAAGGCACCGCTGACTGTGAACAACTATCCCTGCCTGTGGACCTGCAAGTGGCGCCGGACCACGGCGACGGTCACGCCGTATCAATGCAACGATCTCACCGGCATCAACAACCGTCGGCCCAAGGCAGGAGATAAGGCTGCCGATAAAGCTCCGGTGAAACCTGTTGCCAAGTAGCACTATTCCTGTCCGGCGCGCGGTTTGAAACGCTGCCGCCGGTTCGCCTAATCTGAAATCGAGAGAATCCGGAGAGATCCCCGCGATGCGAAGCCTGTTCAAGTTCATCGGAAGCGCAGCTCTATCTGGCAGCGTTCTTCTGGCGATGCCCACACTGCTGCCGGCACAGACGCCAGCTCCAACCGCCACGGTCCCGGACTTCTCAGGCGTGTATTTCAATGTTCAGAATCTGGGCGTGGGTTCGGACCCGGCCAAGCCCGGCAAGCCGGAGCCAGGCGCTGCACCGCCACCGCCGCCGCGATCTTCTGCGCCGGTCAATGACGGCTCGAAGGGGCGGCCGCAGAACCTGCCGCCGCTCACCGAGGAATATCTAGCCAAATACGATGTCGTTGCCAAATCGCGCACGGCCGGGTTGTCGGAGTACGACAGCTCGGCCAAGTGTCTGCCACCCGGCATGCCTTTCATGATGGGCATGGTCTACGGCATGGAAATCATGCAGACCCGCGACAGGATCACCATCTTCAGCGAGTGGATGGACGCCCTGCGTCGTATCTACATCGACGGTCGCAAGCCGATGCAGAAGCATCTGGACGACCCGACCTTCGCGGGCTACTCCACTGGGCACTGGGAAGGCGACACGCTGGTGGTCGAAACCGTGGCCATTCGGCCTGATGGTCAGCTCGACGGTCTCGGCTCACCGCACAGCGATCAGACTACGGTGACCGAGCGCATCCGCTTCGTCGGCCCCGGCCTGCTCGAGGATCGCATGACTGTGAAGGATCCCAAGGCTTTCACACGTCCGTGGGAGTCCACGCGTACCTATCGTCGTGCCTCACCACCCAATGACGAGCTCCGCGAGTTCGCATGCGCCGAAGGTCTGGTGCTGGCGCCGGGATATCATTGATCTGACGCGTGCAAGGGCTGCGCGGGCAGCGTACCGGTGTGTGTATTCAGTTCGTTCAATTCGGGAAGCAACATGAGTCTGCGTTCAACGACATGGTCGGTATGGCTGGGTTTGGCGCTTTTGGGCAGTGCGCCCGCTTACCCACATCACAGCAACGTGGCCTTCGAGACTGAGAAGATCGCCGAGGTGAAGGGTACGGTGCGTGAATGGAGTTGGACCAATCCGCACACCTGGCTGCGCATCGTCGTCGATGACGGCAAGGGTGGTCAGGCAGAGTGGTCCTTCGAGGGACGACCGCCGGGACTGCTGTCACGCGTCGGCTGGTCGCCGAAAACCTTCAAGGCCGGTGATGTGTTGACGGTGCACTACAGTCCCGCGAAGGACGGCAGTCACACCGGTCTGATTGCACGTGTCACGCTGGCGGACGGCACCATCCTGCCGTACACGCCGCCAGCGGTTCAGTAGCGCCGCATCCGCGACTCAGACATTCCAGACGTCGGCCATGCGCTTGCGCATCGCCGCGTCGGGCATGACGCCCCGGCCGGCATGCAGATTGGATTCCATGTGCTCCACCTTGGTGGTGCCCGGCACCACGGTGGTCACGGCGGGATGACCTAGGACAAACTTCAGCAGGAACTCTGACCAGCTGGTGCAGCCGATGTCTGCAGCCCACGTCGGCAGTACGCGCGTGTTGTTCAGGAACAGGTTTTCTTCGTGCTTTCCGCCGAAGGGCTGATTCACGACAACCGCGATTTTGCGTTCCAGCGCCAGCGGCAGGACATTCAGTTCCGAGTCACGCTTGGCAATGGAGTAATTCACCTCGACGAAATCGATCGGATATTTCTTCATGCACTCGACCATCCGCGGATGGTCGCTGTCCTGCGAGGTGCACACGCCCAGATAGCGGATCTTGCCGGCCTTCTTCCAGTCGAGCAGCCGGGGCATCAGCTCGTCAGTGCCCAGCATGTTGTGCACGAGCAGCAGATCCAGTCGATTCGTCTTCAGGCGCTCGAGCGAACGCTCGAAGCTCTTCTCGCCACCCAGATCTCCCATGATCTTCGCGCCGCTGCTGATCTTGGTGCTGATGAAAAACTTGTCGCGCATCTTCATCGCTTCGAGTGCCGCACCGGTGGCCGCCTCACTCTCTTTATAAGACGCGGCGGAATCGATGAAGGTGCCGCCCAGTTCGTACATGCGCTTGAGCACCACCTGCAGGTTTGGCACATCGGCCAATGCGAAGGAGTTCGTGCCGATGCCGACGCAGGGCAGCTTCTCGCCGGTGGACGGGATCACCCGAGTCAGGAGCGGAGAGACGGCGTCCGCGGCAAAGGCGTTACGCAGGCCCCCTGCGGTGAGGGCCGTCAGGCCGGAAAACAGTCCGAGCTTTACGGCGTCGCGACGCGTGGTGACCGGCTTCCTGGAATCGCTCATGGTGTGCCCCCGGGTAAGATTTTTCATTCGACAGCGGAGGGCGCCAACGGCTCTCCGGAAACGGAGCATATACGAACCGCCGGATCGTCCATACGGGGGCGGCCGCGAATGCTTCCCGCGGGTGGGCTGGTGAACAAAACTTCGCATTTCATGAGAGGCATTTAGCCCGCTGCGTCGTTCAATAGGAGAATGAGGTCAATACTGGGCGCTGGTGACGGCCAGACTGACGGTGTATGGTCAGTCGGGCATCGGCCTCCAGTCAGACAAGAACACATATCATCCGCCGTTTCGGAAGGAAGCAGGGCACTCACGATGAACAAGGCAAGAAACTACGGTATCGCAGTCGTCCTGGCGCTTCTCAGCGCCGGACTGCATGCGCAGAACGGGCTGGGCACGCACGTCCGCGCGACCAATGATCCGCTCTTCGTTGCGCAGGAAATGATCGGACGTCCCACCGACACTGCGATCACCGTCAACGCCGCAGCGCGAAAGAATCTCGAGGTCTACTACGAATACGGCACCAAATCGGGCGCCTATACCGGCAAGACAGATATCACGCTGTTCAAGGCCAACGAGGGCGTCAATGTCCTGATCGACAAGCTCAAGCCGAACACGCAGTACTTTTACCGCATGCGTTACCGCGAGCCCGGTGCTACCACCTTCAGCACCCGGCCCGAGTACTCGTTCTACACACAGCGTACCCCGGGCAGCACGTTCAGCTTCGTCGTCACCTTCGATGATCATCTGGACGACAACACCAGCGATGAGACATTCAAGCTGACAATGCAGAACATCGCCAAGGAAAAGCCGGACTTCTACATCTCGCTCGGCGATAACTTCTTCACGGACAAGCTGCGTCCGCCCACCGCAGAGGCTGTGGAGGATCGTGTGCAGCTGCTGCGCTCCTACTACAACCTGATGAATCACTCGACCTCAATGTTTCTGGCGCTCGGCGGCCATGAGGGCGAAAACCCCGGCCACCTGAACGGCACGCCGAACAATCTGGCGGTGTGGGACACGATCTATCGCAAGAAGTACATCCCGAACCCCGAACCCAACGGCTTTTACACCTCCAGCGGTAAGCCGGAACCGTTCATGGGTCTGCGTCAGGCCAACTACGCCTGGACCTGGGGCGATGCGCTGTTCGTCGTGCTCGATCCGTATTGGAACAAGTCGGTGCCGCCAGAGCAGGGCAAGGGTGACTGGGGCATGACGCTGGGCCGCGAGCAGTACGACTGGCTGAAGAAGACACTGGAGACCAGCAAGGCCAAGTACAAGTTCGTGTTCGCCCACAGCCTGATCGGCGGACAGAAGACCTCCGGCGGCGGTTCGCGCGGCGGCGTCGAAGGCGTGAAGTTCCTGGAAATGGGTGGCTACAACTACGATGGCACTTGGGGCTGGGACACGGCGCGTCCGGGTTGGCCGAAGCCCATTCACAATGTGCTGGCCGACACCAAGGCCACGATCTACTTCAAGGGTCATGATCACACCTACGTCAAGCAAGAACTGGACGGTGTGATCTACCAGACCGGTCCGCAGCCCAGCGCCGGCAACACCGAGCTCAATGACCGTGCCAAGGTCTACAATTATTCCCAAGGCACGATCCTCGGCGGCACGGGCTATGCGCGTGTCACGGTGTCGCCGGACAACGTGAAGGTGGAGTACGTGGAAACGTGGCTGCCTTCCAAGGAAAATGCCAGCCGCAAGAACGGCATGGTCATCGATTCCTACACGCTCAAGCCGCGCTAAGAAGAGATGCTTAATTGCACATCACGATCGCCGGCGATCCTCGCCGGTGGCAGTGAGACCTGAATCAGTCATGGAGTCTGTCCGATGAGAATTTCACGTTACCTGATCATCCCCGCTGCCCTTGTGGTTGTGGCCACTGCGGCTCTGGCGGCCTCGAACGCCGGGCTGGGCACTCACCAACACTGGGTCAGTGACCCGCTGTTCTTTGCGCAGGAAATGCTGTCGCGCCCCACCGATACGGCAATCACGATCAATGCCGGCGCCGTCAAGAAAGTCGAGGCCTACTACGAGTACGGCACCAAGTCGGGCGTCTACACCGACAAGACGGCACCGGTCAGCCTACCGGCCATGGAGCCGATCGCCGTCCTGATCGACAAACTCAAGCCGAACACCCAGTACTACTATCGGATGCAGTATCGCGAGCCGGGTGCGGCGTCTTTCACGGCGCGCGCTGAACACACGTTCCATACGGCTCGCCCGCCCGGCAGCACGTTCACTTTCGTGGCGCAGTTCGATCCGCACATGGACGAGAACACGAACGAAGACGCCTACAAGCTGACTCTGAAGAACATGCTGGCTGACAAGCCGGACTTCCTGATCGACGTAGGTGACAACTCGTTTGTCGAGAAGCTTCGGCCTGTCACCAAAGAAGGCGTCGAGGATCGCTTCCAGCTGATCCGTCCCTACTACGACATCCTGACGCACTCCGCTGCGCTGTACATGGGCGTGGGTAATCACGAGGGCGAGTGGGGTCGTGCCCTGAACGGCACGCCCAACAATGTCGCGGTGTACAACACGCTGGCGCGCAAGCGTTATGCCCCGGGTCCGGAGCCGAATGGCTTCTACACCGGCAGTTCGACGCAGCACCCCTTCGTTGGTCTCCGTCAGGCCAACTATGCCTGGAACTGGGGTGATGCCCTGTTCATCGTGCTCGATCCCTACTGGC
>CAYFPW010000096.1:0-6726 GCA_964345055.1 uncultured Steroidobacteraceae bacterium
TCGAGGGAGTGTCCTTCTCCCCCGCTGCCGTGGCCATCTCGCTACTACTGCTGATCGCCGCCAACGGCGCGCCGTGGCTGGCGGGGAGATTCTGCCGCGACTGGGCCAACCTGCCCGTAGACTTTTCGTTGACTTGGCCAAATGGCCAACGCGTGCTCGGTCAACACAAGACCTGGCGCGGGCTGGTGGCTGCGGTTCTGGCTTCGGCTGTGCTGGCGCGAATGCTGGGCTTGGACTTCGCGCTTGGGGCTGGCTTCGGCGCACTATCCATGGTCGGGGATGCGCTCAGCAGCGCATTCAAGAGACGCCAGGCCATGCCACCGGGCACCGAAGTCATCGGGCTGGATCAGATCCCTGAAGCGCTGTTGCCCCTGCTGATTTGCGCCCGGCCGTTGCAGTTGGGTTGGCCTGACATCCTGATCACGACGCTTGTGTTTATGACTCTGGATGTTGGTACCGCATGGCTGCGGCAACAACGATGAACATAGGGTACTCACCAAAAACCAGTGGAGGACGTGATGAAAAGGTTTTTTTATATAGTCTGGACCGCACAGCTGCTCGCCGGGTGCTACTCCATGCCCAATCATCCTGTCACTCAGTCATCAACCACAGTGGCGGCACCGACAGGCGAGACTCCGCCCTCGGCCAGCCGTGACCAGCAATGCAGCGCCCTCCGGGCCGACATCGCCAGCGCCCTGCACAACCAACGTACGATGGCGCCGGCCACCGCCGCCCCCATCATCGCAGCCGCCAGCGAAGGTAAGGAAGATCAACGGATCAGGGCTCTGCAGGAGCGATATGCTGGGCTCGGCTGTGCGGGCGGCGTGGCGCTTGAATCCAGCAGCCCCACCCATTAGCTTTGTCCAAAATTCAGATGGTCTCCGACACCTCTTAAGGGTCGCCAAGAATTGCAAAGCGGCGCCCTTTTCCGCCTGCGACAGCGGGACAATGAGCTATGCAATCGACCAATGAGACCGTGAACGACAACACCGAAAAGACTGCCGCACCGCTGGCAGTGCTGTTGGTCGATGATGACCGCGAGCTGTGCCGGATGCTGAACGAGTATCTGCTACCCGAAGGCTTCAAGGTCACCGCGGTGCATGACGGTGATCAGGCGCTCTATCTGCTGGGACGCCACCATTTCGATCTGATCGTCCTAGATGTCATGCTGCCACGGATCGGAGGTCTGGATGTCTTGCGCTCGTTGCGCCAGAAGCAGGCTACGCCAGTCCTGATGCTGACGGCGCGTGGTGAGGAAGTCGACCGGGTCGTAGGCCTGGAACTAGGTGCCGATGACTACCTGCCCAAGCCATTCAATCCGCGCGAGCTGGTAGCCCGGATGCGGGCCATCATGCGTCGGAGCATGCTGCTTGACCCCCAGCCAGGTCGGCGCGAGCGAATCGATGCCGGCCCGGTGAGCCTGAACTTTGGCAGCCGAACCGCGACCGCCAAGGGACAGACCATCAACCTCACAGGCGTAGAATTCCGCGTTCTCGAGGTGCTAATGCATCAGGTTGGCGTCGTGGTCTCACGCGAACAACTGACCCGGCAGGTACTGGGCCGGCGACTTACTCCGTATGATCGCAGCATCGATACGCATATCAGCAACATCCGCCGCAAGCTGGCCGTGGTAGCCGGTGAAGTCTCGATCGTGAATGTGCGCCGTTCAGGCTATGTCTTTACCGTAGCAGACGGACCACAGGCTGCTGCACCCTCCACGTCGGCTGACTGAGTCCGGGCACCGTGCGCAACCTGTATCTCCGCTTCTTCCTGACGGTCTGGCTTTCAATGGTCACCGTGCTTGTTTGCACGGTATTGACCACTGGCTGGCTGACCAGCCAAAGGCGGGACGCGGAAATCGAAAAGCAGGACGACCTGCAGCGTCAGGCGCAGGAACAGCTCACCCAGGAGGGTGTCAACGGTCTGCGTGAGTGGCTGCAGCAAGAGATCGTTCTGGTTCCGCCTGATCGTCTGTACATCGTCGACGAACAGGGCCATGACTTGATCGATCGCCCAGTACCGCCTTTCATTCAGGCGCGCCTGGGACGGCGCCCTCTCCCAGACAGCATGGCTGCTGCAGGCGGTGGCCGTCGGGATGAGCGTCTACTTTCCAAGCTTGTGAGCCCTTCGGGGGAGAGCTACTTCCTGACTATCAGTTCCGCCCGGCAGCCATCAGGGGTGTTCGGCAACGTCGAGACACCCTACATCTGGGGTGTCCTGGCGCTTATGGTGAGCGCCATCGTGTGCTTCCTGCTGGCGCGTTACCTCAGTGCGCCGATCCAGTTATTGCGCACCGCTACCCATTCGATCGCGGCTGGCAACCTGACCGTGCAGGTCTCCAAGCTGCTAGGCCAGCGGAAGGACGAACTGGGTGCACTGGCGGTGGACTTCGATGCCATGGCGGTGCGGCTTCGAACTCTGCTCGATTCCCAACAACAGCTACTGCGTGACGTGTCTCACGAGCTGCGTTCACCATTGGCGCGTCTGCAGATCGCGCTCGGGATCGCTCGTCGCCCCGGTGCAGATCTTCAGCAGGGTTTTGATCGCATCGAGCAGGAAGCCCAGCGACTGGATGAATTGATCGGCGAGATCCTCAGCCTCTGCCGCCTTGATGATCCAGAGCGTCCGATGCAGATCGAACGTGTCGAACTGGACGAGCTGCTGGAACCCATGGTCGAAGACGCACGCATCGAAGGCGAGCCGCGTCAGGTTCGGATCGACTTGCAGGTGGAAAGCGGGCTGGCGCTCGAGGGTGATCGCGAACTACTGCACCGCGCACTGGAGAACATTTTGCGCAACGCCGTGCGTTTTTCGCCGGATGCGGCCATCGTTACCGTCACTGCCACACGTGAAGCCGAGGCCGCTCGCATCGTCATTCGCGATCGCGGACCCGGTGTACCCGCCGACGAGTTGGAGCGTATCTTCGAACCCTTCCACCGGGTTGGAGAGGCGCGCGATCGTGACAGTGGCGGGTACGGCGTCGGGTTGGCCATTACCTCGCGCGTCGTAAAGCTACATGATGGACGTGTCAGCGCTACCAATGCCGACGGTGGTGGCCTGCAGGTCACCGTCCGCTTACCAGTAAACCGCGCGCTCTAAGGCTTGCCGGCCGCTGCGGCCGAGATCGCTTGCCCAGCCACCTCCGCCTGGGTATCGATTCGCATTGCAGCCTTCTCAGCCTGCTTGGTCATCACGATGATACTGATGCGCCGGTTGACGGCATTGCGCGGATTGTCGCGATCGAAGAGTACTGACGACGACAGGCCGACGATGCGTGCAATCTTGCCCTCGTTGATGCCGCTTGCCTCCAGCGCACGGCGCGCAGCATTGGCGCGGTCAGCTGAGAGATCCCAGTTCGAATAGCCGGTGCGGGCATAGGGTGTAGTGTCGGTGTGACCTGTCAAACTGATCCGGTTTGGCACCGCATTCAGGTAGGCGGTGAGCTCGCGCAGGATGTCGACGGTGTAACCCTTGAGCTTAGAATCACCCAAGTCGAACATTGGTCGATTCTGTGCATCGACAATCTGGATACGCAGCCCCTCAGGCGTCAGATCCAGTAGCAGCTGATTTTTGAATGGACGCAGCTTATCGCTGGACTCAATCGCCTGCCGCAACTGATCGAGCAGCAGCATCATGCGCGCCTTCTCAGCCTCTGCAGCGAGGCGCTCCGCTTCCTCGACCGCCGAATCGATCCGGCTGTCTTTGCCCAATTCATGGCCGGATTTCGCTGTTGGCTTCGGCGCATCGAGCCCGCCGCCCAGATTCACCGCAGCCGTGCTGGCACCTCCCGGTCCCATCTGTCCGGGCGCAGGCTTGATGGACCGACCGTCCTGCATACTTGGGTTTTTGAAGTACTCGAACATGGCGGCGCGCTGTTCCTTGCTGACCGATGTGACCAGCCACATCACCAGAAAGACCGCCATCATCGCGGTCACGAAATCTGCGTAGGCCACCTTCCAGGCACCGCCATGGTGGCGGCTTTCGGGACGTCGGCGCTTGACGACGATGATTGGGCGCTTGTCTTTGGCTTTCACGCCGCCTTGGCTCCGCTCTTCTTACCCTTCAGGTGAGCCTCGAGATCAGCAAAAGTCGGACGGACATCAGCAAAGAGGAGCTTGCGAGCAAATTCGACGGCGACAGCGGGTGAGTAGCCGCGAACGCTGGCTACCAGGGCCATCTTGACCACCTCAAAGGCCTTCCCCTCCTCCTCGACACGGTGCTCCATCGCGGTCGAGATGGGCCCAACGAGACCGTAGGAGACCAGGATACCGAGAAAGGTACCCACGAGCGCGGCGGCCACCTTCTCACCGATCTCGGAGGACGTAGAGCCCTCAAGGGAACCCATGGTGTTGACGATACCCAACACGGCCGCGACGATCCCGAAGCCGGGTAGCGCGTCCGCCACCCGCTGCACTGCATGCGCCGGCCCATGGGCTTCTTTGTGATGGGTTTCCAGCTCGTATTCCAGCAGCGACTCGAGCTCATGCGGATCGAGATCCCCACCCACCATGAGACGCAGGCAGTCGGTGATGAATTCGATCATGTGATGATCGGCGAGCAGTCTAGGATATTTTTTGAAAAGCTCGCTTTTCCCCGGATTCTCGACGTCGGCTTCGATGGCCAGCATGCCATCCTTACGGATCTTGACCAGGATGTCGTAAAGGAGCTTTAGCAGACCGATGTAATCCTCGCGCTGGTAGCGTGCCCCCTTGAGGAGCCCGACCGCACCGCTGAAGGCGGTTTTCACGACCTTCAGGGGATTGCTGATCATGAAGGCGCCGAGCGCAGCGCCGAGGATGATGACGATCTCGCCGGGGTGCCACAGCGCCAGAAGGTGGCCGCCACCGGTAACAAACCCGATGATGACGCAGCCTAGGACTACTGCGGTGCCAACCAACATGATCATGCCGACGTTATCGGCACAGCGCCGCAGCACTTAAACCTTTTACAGCAGTTATTTCTTTGGCTGCAAAGGAGCCTCGAGAGCGAAAGTCCTGGTCAGTCTACCGGGCTTTTACGGCGCTCTTACGGGCCTTTTTCTGCCCCCGCCTACCCTTGGCGGGCGATTTGCGCACCGCAGAGGCCTTTGTCTCAGCCGGCTCGGTAAGATCGCGGGTCAGCCGCAACAAATAGTTGCGGAAATCCTTGCGTAAGGACGGGTGGCGCAGAGCCTGCTCCACGGTTGCCTCGAGGTACCCCAGCTTGCTGCCGCAGTCATACCGCTTACCGACGAATCGATGCGCGTACACCGCCTCCTGACTCATCAGACTGGCGATACCGTCAGTGAGCTGGATTTCGCCGCCGGCGCCCTGGCCAATGCGCCGCAGATGATCGAAGACGCGCGGCGTGAGCACGTAACGGCCCACCACGGCGAGATTCGAGGGCGCCAAGGAGGGCTTGGGCTTCTCCACGATGCGGGTGACACGGCTGACCTGACCACCGTTCCCCTCAACCCGCACGATGCCGTATTTGTCAGTATCGCTCTTCGGCACCTCCTCAACGCCCAGCAGGCTACCCCGATGGAAATCGAATGCATCACCCATCTGCTTGAGGACGGCCTTTTCCGACACGATGAGATCATCGGCCAAGTGCACATAAAACGGCTCATTGCCAACAGCAGCCTCGGCACACAGCACAGCGTGTCCGAGTCCCAGAGGTGCCGGCTGACGGATAAAGATACAGGTGGCATAGCTGGGCAACACGCTGCGCACCTGCCGCAGTAATTCGCTCTTGCCCTGCGATTCCAGCAGATTCTCCAGCTCCTGATCCGTATCGAAGTGATCAGCAATGGAATGCTTGGACGCGCCGGTGATGAACACCAGTCGGGTCGCACCGGCGGCCAACGCCTCCTCAGCCGCATACTGGATGAGCGGCTTATCGACGATGGGCATCATTTCCTTGGGGCTGGCCTTGGTCGCGGGCAGGAACCGCGTACCGCGACCGGCCACTGGAAACACGGCCGTACGAATCTGGAACTTGGGCATGCTCAGGCCTCACTCAGATATGAGCGCCCATTATAGGACGCGGATTGCGCCGCTCACGCCCAAGCGTTGCAATCCGCCGCCGGGGCGCCACGCCGCGCCCCAGCTTCCGGCCGGCTACTTGCGGCCGGAACCTGCTGCAGGAGCCGAGGACGCCGCAGTAGCGCCTTTAGCCGACACGGGTGCCGTCCCAGCCGCTACGCGAATCAGCCTTAAATCGGAGCGATTACGGTCCACAAGCTTCTGGCCGATGCCTTTGACCAGAGCCAGATCGTCAATAGTTTTGAACGGGCCGTGGGTACGGCGGTATTCCACGATGGCAGCGGCCTTGGCATCTCCGACGCCCTTGAGTTCCCGGGCCAACGTGGTTGCGTCCGCGCTGTTGATGTCCACCGGCGCGGCCGCGACCGGGAAGGCCGGCACTAAGGTGGCCGCGAGCAGCAGGCAGAGAGTGGCAATGCGATGTGACATGTACGCGATCCTCCAGATGGTGAGTCGCGCTCATGGTGCCTGCCATGGTTAAGAGCCGGACAGCCCGGAAACTGTCAGGAAAAAACAGATATTCGCTAGAGGAGCTAGTCGCGGATCGGGTTCCCGGCGCCCTCATTGACCCGCTCGCGCAGATCCTTGCCGGGTTTGAAGTGCGGAACGTGCTTTCCTTCGAGGGCCACCGCCTCGCCGGTCTTGGGGTTGCGACCCTGACGCGGCGGGCGGAAATGGAGCGAGAAGCTGCCGAACCCCCGGA
>CAYFPW010000097.1:0-3189 GCA_964345055.1 uncultured Steroidobacteraceae bacterium
TTTCAGCAAAGCCGGCAGTGACGATCAGCCGATTCTCTGAGATGGCGCCCGTCAGGCCGGCAGCCAATGCAAAGGGGACAGTCAGACCATCCGACATACCGATGACAATGTCGCGCACCGCATCGCCGGCAGTGAAGTGCGCCTCATCGTGATGGTGGTGGTCGTGGCCAAGAGACATGATTGAAGCTCAAGATACCATGCGCATACGGCAACGTCAGGTCGTAACGCCGCAGCGCTTACTCGAACTGCCCCCCAAGTAGGCGCGAAGCAACATTGGTCAGTCGCTGGTCCTCATCGTGACTGACGACAATATGCAGCGCGCCTGCGTTGCGTAGCAGTGCGTTCAGCCAGGCCAGCTGCACCACCAGTGCGCCGCTGTCCTCGGTCAACCAGGGCGCATCCTTGAGTGCCTGCTGACGGATCCCATCCATGTGCCAGGCCACGTCGCCGGCAAAGAGGTATTCCGCGCCGGACTGCAGCACGATATAGATCATTTGCGACCCGGGCGTGTGTCCCGGCGACTTGATCAACACCATACCGGGTGCCACGGGCAGGTAGCGTTCGTAGTCCACCAGGATGTAACGCCGCGAGGCTGCGTCGGTCAGCCGGACCTGCGGCACCTGTGGGGCGGTCTGCAATGTTCGCAGCTGATCCAGCGTCAGCAGGGTCTTCGGCGCCAGCTGTGCGGCCAGCGGCGAGTCGACCACGCCACCGACATGATCGCCATGCTCGTGCGTCAGAAGGATCAGCCGCGCCGTCTGCAGCCCACGCTGTACGCGCTCCGCCGCCTCCGAAAAATAGGGCTCCTCGGTGCCGCGGCCGAAGTAACGATGAATCTCCTGATTCATGCCGGAGTCGATCATGACCTGACCGTCCGGGTACACGACCTGATAGGCGGTGCGGGCCTGCACGCTAGGCTCGGCCGCAGCCCCTTTCACGGCGAAGTTCTTGGTACGCCGGCTCTCAGCAAATTTCTCGACATTGATGCGGAGTGCACGCGCCCCGGGAATCAGCGCAGCGATGCGACGAATCTCGGCAATATCTGCGGCCCAACTCGCCGGCGCTGCGTCGGCTACCACTGCAGCGGCGGCCACAGCACGCTCGCCGCAGCCAGCCAGCAGCAGCCCGCACACGCCTGCTGCGATGAGGGCGCGCTTCACTTGCCAGTGACGAGATAGTCCATGGCGACCTGCACACCGCCCGGACGATACGACATACCGAGAGCCTTCATGCCCATCTCGATGCCGGAGAGCGTACCGGTGACCATGACATCGCTGAAATCGCCGGTATGACCGATACGGTACATCGTGTCCGCCAGACGTCCGAGGCCGCTGCCCAGCGTCATGTTGCAGCGGGTGAGAATTTCCGCACGCAGCTTGTCGGCTGAAACGCCTTCCGGCATGCGCACGCCCGTCACGATGGGTGAATGCTGTGCCGGCACGAGGCACTGAAGCTCGAAGCCCCAGTGCTGCACGCAGCGGCGGGTGGCCTCGGCAGCGCGCTCGTGGCGCGCAAACACGTTCTCCAGCCCTTCCTCATGCAGCAGCTTGATCGCGACTTTCATCGCCTGCATCAGGTTGGTGTTGGGCGTGTACGGGAAATAGCCCCGCTTGTTGATGGTCAGGAACTCATTCCAGTCCCAGAAGGAGCGTGGCAGGCGCGCACTCTTCGATGCCGTCAGCGCCTTGGCCGACACGGCGTTGAAGGACATGCCGGGCGGGAGCATCAGGCCTTTCTGCGATCCGGCCACCGAGACGTCCACACCCCAATCGTCGTGGCGATAGTCCACGGACCCGAGCGCGGAGACGGTATCCACCATCAGCAGCGCTGGGTGCCGCGCCTCGTCGATGGCACGCCGGACCGCTGCGATATCGGACATCGCGCCAGTCGAAGTCTCGTTGTGCACGACTGCGACGGCCTTGATCTGGTGTGACTTGTCCGCCGCCAGACGCGCCCCGATGGCGGCCGGATCAGTGCCGCTGCGCCAGTCACCGGGAATGAATTCGGGCGTCAGACCCAGACGCACGGCGATCGCGCGCCAGAGCGTTGCGAAATGCCCGGTCTCGTACATCAGCACCTGATCGCCGGGAGAGAGCGTGTTGACCAGCGCCGCCTCCCACGCACCGGTTCCGGACGCCGGATAAATGATCACCGGCTGCTCGGTGTTGAAAATGCCCTTGATGGCGGCAATCACCTCCAGGCCCAGCTCACCAAAAGCCGGTCCGCGATGGTCGATCGTCGGCATGGCCAGCGCCTGCAGGACCGCGAGCGGCGTGTTGGTCGGCCCCGGCAACTGCAGAAAATGACGTCCAGGCAGATAACGCATCGGCGCGATCCTCAATCAGTACAAGGTATCGGTACAATATATTCGCCAGCCCCATAATCTGGCGAGCAGAATTATCGCCGGATCAGAGAGGAATCGTTCGCCATGCCGCCGACCACGTCCCGACCCGGCACCGTGCCCGTTTACTCGGCGGCGCACCGTGCCCGCCTCGAGGAACTGCGCACCAAGCTCACCGGACAACTGGAGGGCGAAGCGCACTTCGACACCTTCACGCGCGGCCGTTACAGCACCGACGCGTCGATCTACCAGATCATGCCGGCCGGCGTGGTCTTCCCGAAATCGGCCACGGATATCGAGGCCACGCTGAAGATCGCCGCCGAGGCCGGAACGCCGGTGATCATGCGCGGCGCGGGCACCTCGCAGAACGGCCAGCCACTGGGCGAAGGGCTGGTGGTTGACTGCAGCCGCTACTTCAATGCCGTCAGGCATTACGATCCGGCCGCCGGCGAGATCATCGTCGAGCCGGGCATGGTGCTCGAGCGGCTGAACACGCGCATCAAGGGCGACGGACTGTTCTTCCCGGTGGAGCCCTCGACCGCCACCCGCTGCACGCTTGGCGGCATGACCAGCAACAACTCCTGCGGCGCACGCTCCCTGCGCTACGGCAAGATGGTCGACAATGTCTCGGGCGTCGCCGGCCTGCTGGCCGACGGCCAGGCCTTCGAGTTCGCACCTGCCCGTGAAGGCCATGACGGCGTCACCGGCCCCGCACGCATTCGGGAGCTGGCCCTGGCTGCCCGCGCGCTGGCCGAGACCGAGCGCGCCGAGATCGAGCGCATGTTCCCCAAAGTCCAGCGTCGCGTCGGCGGTTACAACCTCGACGAGCTGCTGCGCGCCACGCCCAA
>CAYFPW010000097.1:3289-6611 GCA_964345055.1 uncultured Steroidobacteraceae bacterium
CTGGCCGACATCACCCGTGGCAAGCCCAACTCACTGCTGCTGGTCGAATTCGCCGGTGACGAACTCGAGCCGCTGCAGCGCAAGCTGGCCGAGCTCGACGCCTGCATGGCGGATCATGGCTTCCCCGACAGTGTGGTGCAGGTGGTCGAACCCACACGGCAGCGCCGCGTCTGGGAGATGCGTGAGGCCTGCCTGAACATCCTTGTCTCGATGAAAGGCGACGACAAGCCGGTGTCATTCATCGAGGATTGCGCCGTGCCGCTGGAATCGCTGGCGGATTACACCGACGCGATCACCAACCTGTTTGCGCAACATGGCACCCGCGGCACCTGGTACGCCCATGCATCGGTCGGCTGCCTGCACGTGCGACCAATCCTGAACATGAAGGACCAGGGTGATGTGGGCAAGATGCGCTCCATTGCCGAAGCCGCCTGCGATCTAGTCAAGCGCTACAAAGGCTCCTACTCCGGCGAACATGGCGACGGCATCTCGCGCTCGGAGTTCATCGAGCCCAGCTTTGGTCCGCAGATCACCCGTGCCTTCGAGGCTCTCAAAGACAGCTTCGATCCTCACAGCCAGCTCAATCCAGGCAAGATCGTGCGCCCGTATCGCATGGATGATCGCTCCGTGATGCGCTTCGGCACCGGCTATCGGGTCGCGGTGCCGGCGCAGGAGGCGCTCGACTGGTCGGACTGGGGCAGCTTTGGCGGCGCAGTCGAGATGTGCAACAACAACGGCGCCTGTCGGCAGTTCGCCGCCGGCACGATGTGCCCCTCCTATCGCGTGACGCGCAACGAACAACATGTGACCCGTGGCCGCGCCAACACGCTGCGGCTCGCCGTATCAGGGCAGCTGGGCCGCGAGGCCTTCACCTCGGCCGAGATGAAGGCCACCATGGATCTGTGTGTGTCCTGCAAGGGCTGCAAACGCGACTGCCCGGCTGGTGTCGATATGGCGAAGATGAAAGTGGAGTTCCTGCACCACTATCACGGCCGCCATGGCACACCACTGAAGGAACGACTGATTGCACATCTGCCGCGCTATGCGTCGCTGGCCTCGTCATTCCGTCTGCTGCTCAACAGCCGTGATGTGATCCCAGGTCTGGCCTGGCTGAGCGAAAAGCTGCTCGGATTCAGCGCCCGCCGCTCTTTGCCGCGCTGGCGCCGCCCTTGGCGCGAGGCCGGCACGCCCTCGACGGTCGCCGATGTCCGTGGCGACGGTCGCGACATCGTGCTGTTCGGCGATACCTTCAACCGCTATTTCGAGCCGGCGAATCTCGCGGCGGCTGAACGCGTACTGCGTGCCGCCGGCTACCGTCTGCATCATGTTCGGGCCAGTGACGGCAACCGACCGCTGTGTTGCGGCCGCACGTACCTGTCCGCGGGAGATGTCGAAAACGCCCGGGCTGAGGTGCGTCGCACGCTGGACGCCCTGCGACCCCTGGTGGCTGCCGGTGCGCGCGTCGTCGGACTCGAACCCTCCTGCCTGCTGACCTTCCGCGATGAAGTTGCCGCCTTGCTGCCCAAAGCCGAAGTCGCCTCCATGACCGGCGCCTTCATCCTGTTCGAAGAGCTGCTGGCCAATGACCTGACCGCAAAAAAGATCTCACTACGCTTCAAGGATCAGGGAGGCCGTATCGCTCATCTGCACGGCCACTGCCACCAGAAGGCGTTTGATGTCATGGGACCGGTGGCGACGGTGCTGCAGTCCGTGCCCGGATTGGAAGTCAAACCCATCGAGAGCAGCTGCTGCGGCATGGCCGGCGCCTTCGGTTTCGATGCCAAGACGATTGATGCCTCTCTGGCAATGGGCGAGCTGAATTTGCTACCGGCCGTACGCAAGGCTGGCGAGAACGATCTAATCGTCGCTGACGGCACCAGCTGCCGCCACCAGATCCATGACGGCGCGGGTCGCGAGGCCCTGCATGCCGCTCGCGTACTGGACGAAGCTCTGTAACGTCATCGCCAGAAAAAAAGCCCCTGCTTCGCTGACCTGAGGCCAGAGAAGCAGGGGCCGTGTTTGCGACGCGGCTTTGTTAAAGCTGCGCGCCGATGGTCAGACCCACAACACGCGGTGCACCAATCTGCAGATTGCCGGAGGTGACAATCTGCTGCAGATCATTGGTGGCCCGGCTGCCGACGGAGTACGTCGTCAGGCCGAAGGCGGCACCCATCACAGCGGTATTCTTCAGGTTATTGACATAGCCGTTGACATACCACTTGCCGCTGGGAGCCATCAGCTGAACAAAGACATTGTAGATGCGGTTCGTGGGTACCACTGCCGGCAGCCGGCGGCCATTGTCGATGGCCCAGTTGCTGTCGAGGATGTTGTTGGAGTCAGTGGAAGGCACGCCCGCTCCGCCCGAGGAGATGAACTTCGCTGAGGTGTAGTTCATCTGGATCCGCGGCGTAATCGTCCATGCGTTTTGCAGCCGGAAGCGATGCTGGTACGTGGCGTTGAGGGTCATCTTCGGCGCATTGGCCAGCTGATGCCCCCGCACGCCCGGCGTGAAGTCGTTGAAGATCTGCGCGTAATAGGCCAGCAACGCGTCGTTGCTGCCGCTGATCACGTACGGCCTGAGCGAGTCCACCGTCACGGTGGGCAGGTTCGGCGAACCCAGATAAGCCGTGTTGAGGAGCTCTGTCGTGACATCGAGGCGGTCGCTCGCAGTCGGCGTCCAGGTGACATCGACGTCAGCGCCACGCGTCAGCAGCGTGCCGGTCCAAGGCGCGCCCGTGCCGAGGGGGCCACCCACCGGCTGGAACACGTTGAAGCAGCTCAGGCCGCGATTGGCCACCGTGCCCGCCGAATCCAGAGCGATGACGAAAGGCGTACCGGAGGTCGGAGCCGTATTGGTGCACGCCTGGCTGGCGGTAGGGTTCAACTGCTGGCTGTAGACGTCGGTCGGGAACGCTCCGGTGATGAAGGTCAGCGACTTGTTGTCGTAGCGGTTGTAGAAGCCCTCGACATTGAGCTGCAACCGGTTGTCGAACCAGCGCGACTTCAACCCGTAGGTGATCTGACGCGTGATGTCACCCTTGGCCAGACGACTGTTACGATCCGGCAGAGTCACGGTGTACTCATACGGCAGTCCCGAGCGAGCGATAGCGGCGGCCGTGGCGTTACCGCCAAACAGCGGCACCTTGGCATCCGGCAGCGTCAGGTTGATAGCTGTCTGCGGACGCCGACCCGAATCGTCAGCCATGCTGGCACTAGTGCCTGTAGCCAGGCGTGCATAGGTGGTGATGGTGGGGGTCACGTCAAACTGAGCATTGAGCGTGAACGTCGTGGCACCCAGGCCCACCTGCAGAGGCGCATACGC
>CAYFPW010000098.1:0-6573 GCA_964345055.1 uncultured Steroidobacteraceae bacterium
TGCAGGTGCAGGCTGTGTGCCACGCCCCGGGGCATCACATTGACCCAGCAATCGGTCATGGTCAGCCGCCGGCCGCCGAGATCGAAATCCAGCTGGCGTGCAAAGCGCGCGACATGGGCATCAAGCAGTCGCTCCAGCCCCGCGAAGGTGGGCGACAGCGTCTGCATCCGGCACAGCGAACCGTATGAGGTATATCCGCCGGGATAGTTGTCGCGCGACCAGATACGACCGGCGCCGTCATCCTCGCGCAGTTGCAACGCTTCGCGCAGCAGTCGCTCTCGCAATGAGCTTCTTCGCGATGATTCGAGCCGAGCCTCATAAACCAATGTCGGGAAAAGTGCCTTGGTGGCCATACCGAATTCTCCGTTCAGCCCAGTGCCGCGCGGATGTCGGCCTCGATGGACTCGGGTGTGTCATGGGGTGCATAGCGCGCCAGCACACTGCCGTCACGAGCGACGAGGAACTTGGTGAAATTCCACTTGATCGCTTCGGTGCCCAATATCCCAGGGCGCGCGCGCTTCAGGAAGCGGTAAAGCGGATGCGCCTGCTCGCCGTTCACATCAATCTTGGCATACATCGGAAAGCTGACGGCATAGTTCAGCTCGCAGAACTGCGCAATCTCGGCCTCGGTTCCAGGCTCCTGATGGCCGAACTGGTCGCAGGGGAAGCCCAGCACATTGAAGCCGCGGGCGGCATGCGTTTCCTGCAGGGCCTGCAGCCCCCGATATTGCGGCGTGAAACCGCAGCGGCTGGCGACGTTGACGATCAGCAGCACCTGACCACGGTATTTGGCCAGCGATTCCTCGACCCCGCCGATGCTCCGCGCACTGAAGTCGTACACTGTCATTGATGCACCCCGTGACCGTCGCCTGTGACGAGGCGACCTTGACCTGCGTAGGCTAGCACCCATGCTCCTCGTCGAACGAATCTGGGCCAACAATCCGCTGCGCAACTACCACTATCTGGTGGCCTGCAGTGAAACCGGCGAGACGCTGGCCATCGATCCGCTGGACTGGCAGGCCTGCCTGCAGAGCGCACAGGCGCGCGGCTGGCAGATCACGCAGATCCTCAATACCCACGAACATCGCGACCACACTGGCGGCAATGCGGCATTGGTCGCAGCCACCGGCGCTCGTGTGCTGGCCCATGCGGAGGCCGCCGCCCGGATCGGCGGCGTCTCGCGCGGCCTGCACGCCGGCGATATCGTGAGCATTGGCCGCAGTGCGGAGCTGGAATGTCTGGATACGCCGGGGCACACCATGGCGCACATCTGTGCGCTGGCGCATGCCGACACCCCAGCACTATTCTCCGGTGACACGCTGTTCAACGCCGGCGTCGGAAACTGCCGCAACGGCGGCGATCCTGAGATCCTGTACCGGACTTGCAGCGATCTGGTGGCGCGGCTGTCGAGTGACACACTGCTGTATCCGGGCCACGACTACCTGCTCAACAACCTTAACTTCACCCTGCATCTGGAACCCGACAATGCGGCGGCCGGTGCCGAGCAGCAGCAGGCCAGAACCCGGAACGGTACCCAAGCGCCGGTACTGACGCTGGCCGAAGAGCTGCGCCTCAACACGTTCTTCAGACTCGAGGAACCCGCACTCATCGCCGGGCTGCGCGCGCGCCTGCCGACGCTGTCCGCTCATCCCGACCGGCGCGAGGTGTTTCTCGCCTTGCGCGAATTGCGCAACGGCTGGTGAGTCACTCCAAGGTCGCGCCACGAACGCGGCTGGCGGGTTAGAATCCGCGCCCCCATGGATGTCTCGCCGATACTCAGCCCCCTGAATGACGCACAGCGCGAGGCAGTGACGGCGCCGGAAGTCCCGGTCCTGGTCCTGGCCGGCGCGGGCAGCGGCAAGACCCGCGTGCTGACGCACCGCATCGCGTGGCTGGTCAATGCGCTCGGCGTGTCACCGCACAGCATCCTGTCGGTCACCTTCACCAACAAGGCCGCGGCGGAAATGCGCGGGCGGGTCGAAACACTGCTCGGCATGCCGGGTTCCGGATTCTGGCTCGGTACGTTCCACGGTCTGGCCCATCGGCTGCTGCGTCTGCACTGGCGTGAGGCGGGCCTGCCGCAGGGCTTCCAGATCCTGGACGCCGATGACCAACAGCGCATCATCAAGAAGCTGCTGAAGGCATTGGAGCTCGACGAAACACGCTGGGTGCCGCGCGATGTGCAGTACTTCATCAACAAGCACAAGGACGAGGGCCGTCGTCCGCAGCATCTGAACAGCGGCAATGACCCGATGATGCAGCAGATGGTGCGCGTCTATCAGGAATACGAGCAGGCCTGTCAGCGTGCCGGCGCCGTGGATTTCGCCGAACTGCTGCTGCGCGCTTATGAACTGTGGCGAGACCAGCCGGAACTGCTGGCGCATTACCGGCAGCGCTTCCATCACGTGCTGATCGACGAGTTTCAGGACACCAACTCCATTCAGTACGCGTGGCTGCGCCTGCTGGTCGGCTCCACCGGACTGCCCTTTGCTGTCGGTGACGACGACCAGTCGATCTACCGCTGGCGCGGTGCGCGCGTCGAGAATCTGCAGAAGTACACGCAGGATTTCCCGCAGGCCCTGCTGGTGCGCCTGGAGCAGAATTACCGCTCCACCGGTTCGATCCTTGATACGGCGAATGCGCTGATCGCGCACAACACGTCGCGACTGGGCAAGAATCTGTGGACCAGCGGCTCGCGCGGCGACCCGGTGCGCCTCTTCGCAGGCTTCAATGAGCGTGAGGAAGCGGAGTTCGTCATCACCCGCATCCTGCAATGGACGCAGCAGGGCGGTGCGCGCAAAGAGGCTGCCATCCTGTACCGCTCCAATGCGCAATCACGCGTATTCGAAGAGATGCTGATCCAGTTCCGCATCCCCTACCGGGTCTACGGCGGCCTGCGGTTCTTCGAGCGTCAGGAAATCAAAGACGCGCTGGCCTATCTGCGTCTGCTCGCCAATCGCGACGACGACACCTCCTTCGAGCGCGTGGTGAACCTGCCAACGCGCGGCATCGGTGCCCGCACCGTCGATACGCTGCGCGAAGCTGCACGAGCCAGCGGCTCCAGCCTGTGGCAGGCCGCTTTGGCACAGACGGCTGACAAGCCGGGCAGCGCGCTGCATGGGTTTCTGTCGCTCATCGAGAGACTGGCTGGCGATGTCGACTCCATGGACCTGCACGAGCAGGTTGATCATGTGATCAACAACACCGGTCTGATCGAACACTACCGCAAAGAAAAATCGGATCGCGGCGAGGCTCGCATCGAGAACCTCGCGGAACTGGTCAGTGCAGCACGTGGCTTCAACCACGAGCCGGCTGCTGAGGGTGAACCGGAGCTTTCACCGTTGCAGGGCTTCCTGGCCCATGCCGTACTCGAATCCGGTGAAATGCAGGGCGACGAGGGTGATGACTGCGTGCAGATGATGACTCTGCATACTGCCAAGGGCCTGGAATTCCCACTGGTGTTCCTCGCCGGCATGGAAGATGGTCTGTTTCCGCACCAGCGCTCACTGAACGATGCCGAGGGGCTCGAAGAGGAGCGTCGGCTCTGTTACGTGGGCATCACACGCGCCATGAAGCAGCTCTACATCACCTATGCCGAACAGCGCCGCCTGCACGGCATGGACAACTATAATGCGCCGTCGCGCTTCATCCAGGAGCTGCCGAAAGCGCTGCTGGAGGAAGTCCGGCCGCGCGCCCGCAACACACCGATGGCCAGCGGACGCGCGCAGGGCGCAACGGCGGGTGCCATGACAGGTGCAGGCTCCGGGCGCAGCAGCCCGGGACTCGCCATCGCCCCGGCCGAAGGCGGCATCCGTCTCGGTGCGCGGGTCCGGCACGGCAAATTCGGCGATGGTATTGTGTTGAACCTCGAAGGCCAGGGACCCCACGCCCGCGTCGAGGTGAATTTTGAACGTCAGGGTGCCAAGTGGCTGATGCTCAGCTACGCTAACCTCGAAGTGGTCAGACAATGAACATTCTGATTCTCGGTGCCGGCCAGGTCGGACGCACAGCTGCGAACCAGCTGGCGCGCGAGCCCGCCAATGAAGTCACGGTGGTCGACACGCGTGAGGACGTCCTGCGCGAACTGCAGGATCACCTCGATATTCGCACGGTTTCCGGCAACGGCTCTTACCCGTCGGTGCTCGAAGCCGCCGGAATCACGGACGCCGACGTGCTGATCGCGCTGACCAACAGTGACGAAGTCAACATCGTCGCCTGTGAGATCGCCAGCGCGCTGTACCGGACACCGACTCGCATCGCGCGTATCCGCTCACCCGAATACACCAGCCATCCCAAGCTCTTCAGCGAGGGCGTGCTGGCGGTGGGCGTCTGGCTGAGTCCGGAACAACTGGTCACGGAATACGTCGCCAACCTGCTGCGCTATCCGGGTGCACTGCAGGTCGTGGACTTCGCCGACGGGCGGGTGCAGCTGGTGGGCGTCCGCGCACAGCGCGGCGGGCTGCTGGTGGGTCGACAGCTGCGCGAATTGCGCGAACACCTGCCCAATACGGATGCCCGTGTCGCAGCCATCTACCGCAATGAACGCCTCATCCAGCCCGATGGCGACGTGCAAATCGAGGAAGACGACGAGATCTTCTTCATCGCCGCCACCGACGATCTGCGCAAGGTGTTCGCCGAACTGCGCCGCAAGGAAGATCCCGTGCGCCGCGTCGTCATCGCCGGCGGCGGCAATGTCGGACTGCGCCTGGCACAGTCCCTGCAGAGCACTCATCAAGTGAAGCTGATCGAGCGCGACGTGCGCCGCGCGCACCAGATCTCAGAGCGGCTCGACAATGTCATCGTGCTCAACGGCGATGCCGCTGATGAGCAGCTCCTCATCGAAGAAAACATCGACAGCGCCGACGTATTCGCTTCCCTGACCAACTCGGAAGAAGCCAACATCATGTCGGCGCTGCTGGCCAAGCGCCTCGGCGCCCGTCGCGTCATGGCGCTCGTGAATCGTCCCACCTATGGCGAGTTGATGGAGAACCGCGGCATCGACGTGGTGATCTCGCCGCAGACCATCACCATCGGATCGCTCCTGGCGCACGTCCGGCGCGGCGATGTGGTGAAGGTGCACTCGGTACGTCGTGGCATGGCCGAGGCCATCGAGGCCATTGCGCATGGTGGTGCCGGACAATCCAACCTCGTCGGCATGCGGATCGAACAGGTCAAGCTGCCGGAGGGCGCCACCATCCTCGCACTGGTGCGCGAGCAGCAGGTGATCATGGCTCACCATGACACGCTGATCGAACCTGAAGACCATGTGATCGTCTTCGTCACCGACCGTCGGCACGTCGAGGCGATCGAGCGGCTGTTCCAGGCCGGAACCTAGGCCTAGGCGTTACCACGCATGCGTTCGCTCCTCGGTGTCATCCATGTTCTGGGTTCGGTACTGGCGCTGTTCTCGCTGTACTTCCTGCTGCCGGTCATCACCGCGCTGCTCTATCGCGAGCCGGCGGCACTGTGGTTTCTCGGCAGCGGTGTCGCTACCGGCCTGGTCGGTCTGCTGCTGTGGCGCGCCACCGCGCGCTTCAAGACCGAACTGAAGCCACGCGACGGCTATCTACTGATGACGCTGGGCTGGCTGGTCGTCGCTCTGCTCGCCGCCGTGCCGCTGATGCTCGTGATTCGCGGACTGTCGCTCACCGATGCGTTCTTTGAGTCGATGTCCGCTCTGTCGACCACCGGGTCCACCGTACTGACCGGGATTGATGCGCTGCCTCGCTCGGTACTGCTGTGGCGTCAGGCGCTGTGCTGGCTTGGCGGCATGGGCATCATCGTGCTGGCAGTCGCCGTTCTGCCGCTGCTGGGTGTCGGCGGCATGCAGATGCATCGAACCGAGGGCCCGTCGGCCGTCAAGGATGCACGACTCACGCCTCGCATCACCGAGACAGCGCGGCTCTTGTGGCTGGTCTATGCCGGCATGACTGCGGCCTGCATGCTGGCGTACTGGTTTGCCGGCATGACGCCCTTCGACGCCTTGTGCCACGCCTTTTCGACCATGGCGCTGTCAGGCACCTCCACGCACGATCGCAACTTCGGCTACTTCAACTCACCGAAAATCGAATTCGTCGCCATCGTGTTCATGCTGGTGGCGGCAGTTAATTTTTCCACGCACTTCATCGCGCTTCGCAAGCGCGCATTCGGCCAATACGCCCGCGACCCCGAGGCGCGCTGGATGCTGGCCTGGATTCTCGCCAGCTGCATCGCGCTGTCGTCCTACATTTACGAACTGCGCGTCTATCCCGACTACCTCACGACGCTGCGACAGGTTTCGTTCAACCTCATCTCGCTGGCCACTACGACCGGTTATGTGAGCACCGACTACAGCCGCTGGCCGCTCTTCGCACCACTCTGGATGCTGTTCCTCTCGTGCATCTGCGTGAGCAGCGGTTCCACCGGCGGAGGCATCAAGCTGTTCCGCACGCTGGTGCTGATCAAACAATCGTTCCGCGAGATGTTCACGCTGGTGCACCCTCAGGCCGTGGCGCCGCTGAAGATCAATCATCAGGTCGTACCGAACCGCGTGGTCTATTCGGTGCTGGCCTTCATCTTCCTGTACTTCATGAC
>CAYFPW010000099.1:0-6295 GCA_964345055.1 uncultured Steroidobacteraceae bacterium
TTGGCAAACTGCTGGAGGCAAAGGATCTGTTTGCAGGGGTGGCACTGCATGTGTGCTTTGATAAAGCCCGGCACCACTTCCTGGTCTGCAATGAGGCCGCTAAACCGACGAGCCTGTCTCTGGAAGCCTATCTCCAGGCTGCAGCCGATCGGCCTCACCTGAAATACTGGATGACATGGCAGGGCATCGGGCGCGCCGAGGTGGGATTGGCCGTTGCCGAGCTCGCTCGGCTGGAACACGACTTCAAACTGACGGGTCGGCTCGTATTGGAGACGGGCGGTGATGCGCTCTATCCTGAGCTTAAACGACTTGGCCGGCAGCGGATCGTCCATGCGTATAGACTGCCGCCCGAGTCGGCGGCGTGTCAGGCCAGTGCAGGCAAAGTTGCTTGCGCGCACCAGAGTGCGTCGCTGGTGCGAAACATGGGAATCGTCGGCGCCACCGTTCTGTCGTTTGCAAAGAGTGATGAGCCCTTTGTCCGGCAGTATGCGCGCGAGCTACGCGGATTTCGCAAAGTGATCGAGGACCTGGACATCACCCCCGGTCGCCGCGATTTCGACGACGCGCTGCCGGCACTCGATCCTTACATGGCGGCGCTCGTTGGGTTCCGCTCGGCATTCGATCGCTGATTGGAAGGCGTCCATTCAATGGAGGTGTGATTTGGTTGCTATCGTTGAGGGGTCCAGCCCGATCCGCGGGATCCGCGAGGGACTTCTGCTGGCCGTATTCGCTGCCTCGGGTGCGGCGGCGCTCATCTACCAGGTCTGCTGGCAGCGGCTGCTGTTTGCCTCATTCGGTGTGGACCTCGAGTCCATCACCATCGTGGTATCCACCTTCATGCTTGGGCTGGGCTGCGGTGCGCTGGTGGGTGGCAACCTCTCGCGACATTTCGCTCACCGGCTGATCGAAATGTTTGTTCTCTCCGAAGTTGGCATTGGTCTCTTTGGCATGCTCAGCGCGACACTGATCCCCTTGGTGGGCGATCGGTTCGTGACCCAATCGCTGCCAGTGGTGGCCCTCGTGAACTACCTGCTTGTACTCATACCTGCCACGCTCATGGGCGCAACCTTGCCGATTCTTGTTGCCCACCTTTTTCAGGGGTCGCGCAATGTGGGTGTGTCGATTGGCGGCCTCTACCTCGCCAACACCTTCGGCGCGGCATTGGGCGCCCTGTCAACGGGCTCCCTGCTGTTCACCTGGCTGACAATTGACCAGACCATCTATCTCGCGGCCAGTCTGAACTTCCTGGTTGCCTTGGCCGTAGTTGCCGGGCTGCGAAGGAGCCCGCGATGAGTTGGGCGCCGTATGTGCTGTCGTTTGGCTGTGGCCTGATCAGCCTCAGTCAGGAAATTCTCTGGGTGCGTCTGGTCGGGTTCGCCTACGGCAACCCGCCACATGTGTTTGCTTTCGTGCTCGGTCTGTATCTGCTTGGCATCGCTGCCGGTGCGCACATCGGCAAGCGCTACTGCCGTGCCGATCGTGATCTCTACGGTGTCGCTGCGCGTGTGCTACTCATTTCAGCCGCTTGGGATGGGGTGGCCCCCTTCTTGTATGTCTTTGCGATGAAGTTCGATCGGACTGTTGGCATGTTCGTGCTGCCGCTTGCGGTGATGCTCGTGGCTCTGTTCAAGAGCATAGTGTTTCCGATCGCCCATCACCTCGGATCATCCAAGTCGCCACAGCATGTGGGTTCATCGGTTTCGCGGGTGTACTTCGCCAACATCCTCGGCGCTACGCTTGGGCCGCTGCTGACCGGGTTTTACCTGCTCGAGCACGCGACGCTGCAGCAATCGATGTTCCTGCTGTGTGCGGCCACCGCGGCATTGGCGGCTTACTGCTTCGTTGTACGCGGGACTGTCCGCAATTGGGCCATCGCGGTGTTGCCGCTGCCTGCGCTCGCAGGTCTGCTCGTGCCGCCGTTGCTGATTCCCATGCTGATGGCGCGCGAATGGTATCCCAGCTACTCCTCGTACTACATGGCTGATCCGGGCAAGGTGGTCGCCATTCGCGAGAACCGTCATGGCATCGTGCATCTGACCTCGGACGGGAGCGGCGCCGATACAGTCTGGGGCGGCAACGTCTACGACGGCCGCGTCAACGCCAGTCTGGTGGGCAACGTCAATGGTATTGAGCGCGTTTACATCCTGGCGGCTCTCCATCCGGCGCCGAAGCGCATTCTGGAGATCGGCGTATCGATTGGTTCATGGACCAAGGTGCTCAGCGGATTCCCAGGGCTCGAGCGGCTGGATACGGTAGAGCTCAATCCCGCCTATCCAGAGCTCACGGCCCGTTACCCCCAGGTCAGTTCGGTGCTGACCGATCCGAAGGTGACCCACCATATCGACGATGGTCGACGCTGGATCAAGCGTCACCCTGATGAAAAATACGATCTGATCGTCATGAACACGACTTTCAATTGGCGTGCCTATTCGACGCTGCTGCTGAGTCGTGATTTCATGCTGAAACTTCAGGCGCATCTGAACCAGGGCGGTATCCTGGCGTTCAACACCACGGGGTCGTTCGACGCTCATGCAACTGTCGCATCGGTGTTTCCGCATTCCTATCGGTTTGGCAGTTTCGCCTACGCCAGCGACCACGATCTAACCCCGGAGCTCGCGCATATCGAGGAGCGGATTGGTCGCATGGTTTGGAACGGGAGCCCGGCGGTGGACCTGGCCAATGCCGAGGTTCAGGAAACCTTCGCTTCGATGCGAACCGGCCTGGAGCGCTATGACCAGTTCATCGGCAGCGCGGAGAGAAAGCCGGAGATCATCACGGATCAGAACATGATCACGGAATATCGTTACGGCAGTCTGTTCTGGTAGTGCCCGGCGCGCAGGATCAGCGCCATCAGCAGGCAAAGCACAGCGAGCTGCGGCCACATCGGGCCGTACCAGTTGGCGCCTGAGGGATACGGGTAGATCACGAAGCGCAGGATCGTCGTCAGGCACAACAGGTAGGCCACAATCCGGGCGGCACGCTGGCGGCGGGGCAGTGTGCCGGCCCCAACTGGAAAGCGTGGGATCCAGCGGAGCACAGCCGGTTTGAGCCTGCTGGCGACAGGAATCTCAATAAGCCTGTGCATGGCGTAAGCCAGCACTGACACCGGCAATACAGACCACGCGAACACCACCAGCGGATGGATGCTGTCGGTGATCGATGTCACCAGAAGACTGACGGGCCAGCCAAAGAGATAGACACCATAGGACAGATCGCCGACGCGCTCAGTTAGATGCGACAGTATGCTTCGGCGTGTGCCAAGCCAGACAACCACCAGCGGGCCAAGTATGGCGAGCGCGGCATCGTGGAATTTGGTCAGTGTCGTGAAAAAAAGAATTGCGATTGCAGCAATCAGCATTGGGGTCTGTATGCCCCAGCGCTTGTGAAAGGCATGGCAGACAATGCCGCCGCAGAAGTAGGGCACGGTGCCCTCAAAAAAAGCGATGGGTAAGCGCAGGGCCGCTGCACCACTGGCGTCCCAGTGAACGGTGGTCAATCCAAGGTGAGACCCGGCGATCGTCACCACGATAATGGCCAGCGCAGCCAGCGCCACCCGCAGGCCCTTCCTGAGCAGCATGTACAAGGCGAGTAACACCAGATAACTGACCACCTCGTATGGGATGCTCCACAGCGAACCATTGAGCGTGCCAGCCAGATCCGGGTACCGTGAACCCGGGCGGCCGATGCCGATGTAATCGCCCAGATCACTGACTGACCAGAACATCGCCTTCCAGATATCACGCGATGCGAAAATGGACATGAAATCCATCTTGTACAGGAGGGGTCCGATCAGCAGAACCGAGATCAGTATGGCGAAAATGAATCCCGGAACGATGCGGAAGATCCGGTTCGTCAAGAAGCGTAGCGGATCCATACTGGCATCCAGACTGGTGCTCAGCAGAAAGCCGCTCATGATGAAAAAAACCTTCACCGCGTAGCCGCCGAAGCTGAAGGCTTCGCCAAGTATGCGGCTCAACGGATCGAAGGCTTCTGGTCCACCGGCAATCAGGTAGCTGTGCGAATAGACCACGGCCCAGGCAGCCAGCAGTCGGATACCGTCAAACCCCGGGAAGCTGCTGACTGACGTTTTGCTCATTCAGCGCACTGCGGTAGCGAACGCTTTATCGATCAGCGGAGTTAGCACGCGTTTCGAGTCAAAATAGTTCCGCACGATTTCCAGTGCTGCGGCGCTGTGTCGCGCATAGTCAGCAGTGACCGTCTGGATTGCTGCGAGAGCCTGATCGGGCGTGTTGAAGACCAGTAATCCCTCGCCGCAGGGCAGGTGATCCGCGAGGCCGCAATCCTGCACGACCACCGGTCGGCCCAGTGCCATGTAGCTGGCACTGCGCTCGCTGAACCAGCCGCTGGCGCTGGCCACATAGCCATGCTTCGCAACGCTGAACTCGGCCTTTGAGTTGCGCAGGTAGTTCTGATACGTCCAGGGATCGCAGGTGATGGCCATCGGATCGCGCAGAACCCATCCATTCTCAATGAGCAGGTCGTTGGGTGCTGTGGGGCCGCCCAGCACGAGCTCGAAGGGCTCACCGCTGCGCGCCGGCATATCCAAGAAATTCACCATCTCTCGGGACTTCATGCCCCAGGTCTGGCCCTGCCAGTGACGCTCTTTGTAACTGTCCCAGACCATCACCGTCGACCAGTGGCCGTCACTCGGGCCGGGTGAGGGCAGCCACAGCTCCGACACCACCGGCTGACGTGTAGGCAGCCAGTGCAGGCCGTCGTCGGGCACGCTGCAGCCTGGGCGGCCGAAGTTCTCTGCGAAAGTGAAGAAAGCGTTGTGCCCTTCGGCAAATGCACGCCGTTCGGCATCGTTCAGAATGTCGACCTGTGTGAATACCGGATCGGTGTCCACCAGCACGCGCACCGGAATGTCACGCAACCATGGGCGCAGCGGGTTGATGCCGGACACGTTGATCATCAGATCGGCGCTGCGGCAGATCTCGCGCAAGTGCTCACCCTGAGGGCCGCGCCAGATGCCGCCATTCACTTGATCGTGATAGCCCCAACGCTCGCCCATTCCGACGCGCTCGAAGACGCGCTGGGCATACGCCAGCCCGTAGCTGGAATTGGCATCGCAGACGTCGCGACTGGGGTCATAGCACTGTGCGTAGTCGCCGCTGTCCTCGTAGAACCAGACATCATGGCCCAGATCCGCCAGTCCCCGCACATACTGCAGGTGGTGCCATGAAAGGCCCGCGACTGGGCCACGCACGACGTAGCCGCATACGACGATGCGCAGGGAAGACGAACGCCTCATCAACTGCGATCCGTCATCCTGAAGTCCGACCAACGCGCCAACTGCACATCGCCTTGAGCCAGTCGTGCAGTGATCCGCGGGTCGCACAGCGTGCGCACCTCGACATTGCGTTCGACGCGATACATCGTGCCGCCCAGCGCATCATCATCCGCGACAATGCCGGGGTGGCATCCGAACTCGGTCCAGCCTTCCGGCAGAGCGTCGATCATAGTCAGCAGCGCGTCGACCGAAAGACATCCCGGCCAGGACTGGCCACGCTCGTCCTGGCCGTAGAAATCGCCCACGTAGCGAACGCCACTGGCGTCACGGAGTGGCAGTCCGGTTTCCATCGCCAGTGCATGCACGGCGCTGGCCACCGGTTCGCGACGATGCACATGCTGATGCGAATCCAGGTGATCGGGCGCGCGCCCCACCAGGTCTACAAAGCGCGCGAACTGTGCGCGCAATTCAGCAACGATGGCTGCCGACTCCTCTGCACAGTGCTGGTAGAGGCGGCGCCAATCATCGCCTTCGCTGATGGACTCCCACAAATCCAGATGAAGTCCAACACCCAGTTCCGGATGAGTGCGTGCGTACTGTGCTGCCTGTCCGGCAGCGCTCTGACGCACCATCAGACTCGTGCTGCGCACGATACCCTTCTCAAAGGCCTGAACGATGCCGGCGTTCACGCCTGCCGTGAGTCCGAAATCATCCGCATTGACGATCAGATGCTTCAAGCCGGGATCTCCCTCATGCGCCGAGATCTTTCAATAGCTTTGCGAGCACCACTTCAGCGCGGAACCAGTCGTGGGCAATGGCACGTGCAGCACGTGCATGCCGCGGATAATCGGCATTGATCGCGCGGATGGCCTCGATGGCCTCCTCCGCAGTATTGAAAGCGAATAGCCCTTCGCCGGTTGGCAGTACATCCGAGAAGCCGGTGTCCTGTGTAACAACCGGGCGGCCCGCTGAGAGGTAGCAGGCACTGCGCTCACTGAACCAGCCGGTGCGCGGCACGACATTGAATTCGCGGGCGACCGT
>CAYFPW010000100.1:0-6171 GCA_964345055.1 uncultured Steroidobacteraceae bacterium
CGGCCAGCCAGAGCGGGACGATCACGCAGGTGCTGGTTGAAGTCGGTGGACGGGCCTCGCAGGGCACGCCGCTGGTCCGAATCACACCCTCAGCGACGGCGACTGCAAAACCCGTGGTCGCGAATCCAGTGAGTGAGACTGCGCCAGTGGATGATGCCGCGCGCTCCGTGCAAGTGTTGGTGCTGGGTGCCGGTCCTGGCGGCTACACCGCTGCGTTCCGCGCGGCTGATCTCGGTCAGCAGGTGCTGCTGGTTGAGCGCTGGCCGACGCTGGGCGGTGTGTGTCTGAATGTCGGCTGCATTCCGTCCAAGGCTTTGCTGCATGCCGCGAAGGTGATCGACGAGGCGAGTGCGATGAGCGAGCACGGTGTTCGCTTCGGCAAGCCGGAGATCGATCTGGAAGCGCTGCGCGGCTGGAAGAATCGTGTCGTCGGCAAGCTGACCGGCGGGCTGGCGGGGCTGGCTCGCCAGCGCAAGGTCGAAGTGGTGCAAGGCACCGCACGGTTTGTGGCACCGCATGTCGTCGAGGTCACTCACGACGGACAGAGCGAGCGGATCCGCTTTCAGCATTGCATTGTCGCGGCCGGTTCCGAGCCGATCCGCCTGCCTTTCCTGCCCAAGGATCCGCCCGTGTGACCGTCGTTGAACTGACCTCGCAGCTGATTCCAGGGTGCGATGCGGATCTGGTCAAGCCGCTCGAGAAGCGGCTGCGGCCGCGCTATGAACAGGTGCTGCTCAATACGCGCGTCACGGCGGTGCGTGCCGAGGCCGATGGTATCCAAGTCACCTTCGAGGATGCGAAGGGCAGCACGACGCAGGTGTTCGAACAGGTGTTGTCGGCCGTTGGCCGCACACCGAACGGCCGAACTCTGAATGCTGAGGCCGCCGGACTCAAGGTGGATGAGCGCGGCTTCATCGCGGTCGATCGGCAGATGCGAACCAACGTCCCGCACATCTTTGCCATCGGCGATATCGTTGGTCAGCCGATGCTGGCGCACAAAGCCACACATGAGGGTCGCGTGGCCGCGGAAGTCATCGCCGGCAAGAAGAGCTTCTTCGACGCGCGCGTCATTCCGTCCGTGGCGTACACCGATCCTGAAGTGGCCTGGGTCGGCCTGACCGAGACGGCTGCGAAGGCGCAGGGCCTCACGGTCGAGAAGGGCGTGTTTCCGTGGGCGGCCAGCGGTCGCTCGCTATCCGTGGGCCGCGATGAGGGTTTCACCAAGTTGCTGATTGATCCGGCGACGCACCGCGTGGTCGGTGGCGGCATCGTCGGGCCCAATGCCGGTGAACTGATCGCCGAGATTGCGTTGGCCATCGAAATGGGGGCTGATGCAGCCGACATTGGTCTGACCATCCATCCGCATCCGACGCTGAGCGAAAGCGTGGGTATGGCTGCCGAGGCCTGGGAAGGCACGCTGACCGATCTGTATCTGCCGAAGCAGCGCGGCTGAATCTCTTTGCCGCCTAGGTGGGCGGCCTGCGCAATGTAAAACTGACCGCTTGTCCAACGTTCAGTTGCGCCCCGCTACCAACGATCACGATGGCGTTGTAGCCGAAGGTTGCGCCCTGTAGGCGCACGTCGTGGCGATAACCGCGCAGCGTGCGAAGGGGCTCATCGCCATCGCGTGAGCCGGTCCGCGGGTCGGTGGTCGTGATGATGCAGCGGGTGCAGGGCTTCACCATTCGCAGTCGCACCGGACCGATCGTCAGTTCATCGATCTGATCCTCCGCGTAGGCCGCTACACCATCGAGCAGCAGGTTGGGGCGAAAGCGTTCCACCGGGAAGTGACGGCCGGTTCGGGCTGCGAGATCGTCGAGTGAAGCCTGACTCAGCACCAGCAGTGGATAGCCATCCGAGAACAGATTGGGTGCTGAGGTTTCGCCAGTCCATTCGCAGGCGCTGTAGCGCGGCTCTGAACGATCGAAGCGCACCAGTCGGAAGGTGCCGCACAACCAGGTACTGAGCCATGCTGCAGCCGCATCGCCGGCGTCGAATGCCGCGCATTCATCGCGCCAGATGCGCACGCGGCAGGGCTTGCCGGTAACGCTTCGCGCCAGTGTGAGTGTTGGCTGCTCCGGCGCCAGCAATCGCAACTCGTCACCCTGCAGTTGAACCTTCAGCGTTGCCAATCTGGGCTGTTCGCGCTGTGTGACGAAGCGACCGCTGTCATCGACGATCAGCCACTCGCGATCGTTCTCGATGCCGGTGGCGTGCAGCCGCGCGCTGCTCAGGCGCAGGCCCTGTCCTGACTTGATCGGGTAGGCATACAGCGCCGCGAGGTGAGGCCCGCTCATGCCTTGACCTTGTCCGGAAAGTCGCACCAGCGGGCAATGAGGCAGCGGCCACATTCAGGGCGCCGGGCCTTGCAGACGTAACGTCCGTGCAGGATCAGCCAGTGATGAGCGTCACGTAAAAATTCTGCTGGTGTCGTGGCGAGCAGCTGCTCTTCGACGGCGCGCGGCGTTTTCCCGGCTGCCAGCCCGGTGCGATTGGCAACACGGAAGATGTGCGTATCGACGGCGATGGTTGCGTCGCCAAACGCCGTGTTCAGTACGACGTTGGCGGTCTTGCGACCAACGCCGGGCAGTTGTTCGAGGGCGTCGCGGTCGCGGGGAATTTCTCCGCCATGTTGTTCCATAAGAAGTCGGCAGGTGGCGAGGATGTTGGACGCTTTGGTGTTGAACAGGCCGATGGTGCGTATGTGCTGCTTGATGCCAGCGAGCCCGAGCGCAAGCATCCTCTGCGCATCCGGCGCGATGGCGAACAGACCGGCCGTAGCGGCGTTGACGCTGCGATCCGTGGCCTGCGCCGAGAGGATGACGGCAATCAGCAACTGGAACGGTGAGTGATACACCAGTTCCGTGCGCGGTTCGGGATTGGCAGCGCGCAGGGCCGCAAACAGCGCGCGTCGCCGGGTGGGAGTCATGGCTGGTCGATGGGTTTGCCGGCGCGCCGCTTGCGCTCGGCCAGCAGCGCGGCGCGCTCATGGGCGTGCTGACGCTGGCGTCCGCGATGAGACTGATAGCGCCTGCGGTTTTCGTCCGCCGACGGTGCCGCGCCGTCGCTCTCGATGCGCGGACGGATCACGATGCAGTCCGCCGGGCAGTCGGCGAGGCACAGTTCGCAGCCCGTGCAGTTCTCAGTCAGCACCGTGTGCAGCAGTCGGCGCGCACCGATGATGGCGTCGGTGGGACAGGGCGGTAGACAGCGGGCGCAGCCGATGCAGCGCGCTGGGTCGATCCAAGCGACCAGCGATGAGGTTTCCTGTCCGCAGCGCTCATCGAGCGGCAAGGCCGGTCGGCCCAGCAGCGTTGCCAGCCGTGCGATGGTGGCACTGCCTCCGGGTGGGCAGCGATTCAATTCGGTGGTTCCGGCAGCCAGTGCCTCGGCATAGGGTAGGCAGCCGTCGAAGCCGCAGCGCATACATTGTGTCTGCGGCAGCAGTGCATCGATTTCGGCGATGCGTGCCGGGTCCGGTGAATTCGGATCCAAGGCGGGATGTTGCGATGGCACAATGCCAATATTTCAGACTCAGGGACTGCTGTCCATGTCACGCAATCTCACGCCGGCGGTGCGCTGGCTGCTGCTGGCAAACGTCGGCATCTTCCTGCTGCAGGCCCTCTATCCCGATGCAATCCTGGAGCGCTTTGCACTGTGGCCCTGGCAGGGTGCGGAACGTGACGGCCTGCCGCCTTTCGAGCCCTGGCAGCTGGTCAGCTATGCCTACCTGCACGGGAGTCTGGAACACCTGTTCTTCAACATGTTCGCGGTGTGGATGTTCGGTCCGGAGATCGAGCGCCTGCTGGGCACGCGCCGCTTCAATGTCTATTACCTGACCTGCGTGGCCAGCGCCGCGCTGACTCAGATGCTGGTGCAGACGGTCTTCGGCAGCGAGCCGTCTGGCCCAACCGTCGGCGCCTCCGGTGCCGTATTCGGCTTGCTATTGCTGTTTGGTATGGCCTTCCCGCGGCGGCGCCTGATGCTGATTTTCCCGCCGATCCCGATGCCGGCGTGGCTGTTCGTGACGCTCTACGGTCTGACCGAATTGTTGATGGGCGTATTTGGCGTGCTGCCCGGGGTTGCACATTTCGCGCATCTCGGCGGCATGCTGGGCGGCTTCCTGCTCATACGCTACTGGCACGCAACGGCTGATCGCAGCCGTTGAGCGGGTCTCTCAGCTGACCTTCATGCCTGCCACGGCGCCCGTGTCGGGAGAGAGCAGGAACAGTCCGCTGCTGTCATCGCTGCCGCTGGCAGCCAGCACCATGCCTTCGGAAACGCCGAAGCGCATCTTGCGTGGTGCGAGGTTGGCAACCATCAGCACCATGCGCCCCACCAGCGCTTCCGGCTCATAGGCTGCGCGGATGCCGGAGAAGACCTGACGCTGCTCATCGCCCAATTGCAGCGTGAGCCGCAGCAACTTGTCCGAGCCCTCGACCGCTTCGGCAGCCAAGACCTTGGCCACACGCAGGTCGATCTTCTGAAAGTCAGCGATATCGATCTGCGCCGGCGGCTCCATCGCTTTCGATTTTGCAGCCTGGGCCGCAGGCTTTTTCGCAGCGGCGGCGCCGGAAGCGGCTGCACCCTGCGCAGGTTTGCTCGCCGCGGCGGCCGGCGCACTGGCGGGCATAATGAGCTCGGCAACGCGAGCCGGATCCAGTCGCGTGGCCAGGGCGACGTATGCGTTGAGCTGCGCGCCGAGCAGCGGCTTGGATAGCGTCTCCCATCGTGAGAGGTCCGTGTTCAGGAAGGTCGCCGCAGCTTCGGTCATGGCCGGCAGTACGGGCGCGAGGCACCCCATCAGCACACGGAACAGGTTGATGCCCTGCGTGCACACGGCCAGCACCTCGGCGGCCCGTGATGGATCCTTAGCCAGAACCCAGGGCTTGTGCTGATCGACATACTGATTGGCGCGGTCGGCCAACAGCATGATTTCGCGCATGGCCTGAGAGTAATGGCGCGATTCGTACAGCGCAGCGATCTGTTCGCTGGCAGCGACAAACTCAGCCTGCAGTGCCGGCTCGGCCAGAGTGGTTCCCAGTGTGCCGCCGGCGCGCTGGATGAAGCCGGCGCAGCGACTGGCGATGTTGACCAGTTTGCCCACCAAGTCACTGTTGGTACGCGCTGTGAAATCATCCAAGTTGAAATCGATGTCTTCGATGCCGTCGCTGAGCTTGGCTGCGAAGTAATAGCGCAGCGGCTCGGCCGGCAGCCGTTCCAGGTAGTGGCGCGCAGTGATGAAGGTGCCGCGCGACTTGGACATCTTCTGGCCGTTGATCGTCAGGAAGCCATGGACGAACACGCTGGTCGGCCGGCGCATGCCCGAGCCGTGCAATACCGCGGGCCAAAACAGCGTGTGGAAGTAGCTGATGTCCTTCCCAATGAAGTGGTAGAGCTCGGCCTCGCTGCCGGCCTTCCAATAGGCATCAAAGTCCAGACCGCGCAGCGCGCACAGCGCCTTGAAGCTGGCCGGGTAGCCGATCGGGGCATCGAACCAGACATAGAAGTACTTGCCCGGCGCATCCGGTACTTCGATACCGAAGTAGGGGGCGTCGCGCGAGATGTCCCAGTCCTGCAGGCCGGCGGCGAACCATTCCTCGAGTTTGGCGCGCACGCCCTCCTGCAGGCGGCTGGCGGACAGCCACTCACGCAGCATGCCCTCGAAGTGGCCGAGCTGGAAAAACAGGTGATCGGATTCACGCCACACCGGCGTGGTGTTGCTGACGGTCGAGCGCGGCTCAATGAGGTCGGCGGGCGAGTAGGTCGCACCGCAGACCTCGCAGCTGTCCCCGTACTGGTCTGCGCTCTTGCAGCGCGGGCAGGTGCCGCGCACATAGCGGTCGGGCAGGAACATCTTGGCCTGCTCGTCGTAGGCCTGGCGTACCGACCGGCGCGCAATATGCCCGGCGTCGCGCAGACGCTGGTACATCTCGCGGCTCAGGGCCGTACTCTCTGCTGAATGCGTCGAGTGGAAGTGATCGAAGCTGATCAGCAGATCGTCGTAGTCCTGCCGATGCTCCTTGGCCACGGCGGCGATCAGCTGCTCCGGAGTCTGCCCCTGTGACTGGGCGCGGATCATGATCGGGGTGCCGTGCGTGTCCTCGGCGCAGACGAACAGGCAGTCATTGCCGCGCATGCGCTGGAAACGAACCCAGATGTCGGTCTGCA
>CAYFPW010000101.1:0-6139 GCA_964345055.1 uncultured Steroidobacteraceae bacterium
ACCAAGGGCATGTCGGTGACCAACACCACGCGCGGCAAGCGCGAGAAGATCGGCCGCATGGTGGAAATGTTCGCCGACAAGCAGAACGCGATCGAAGAGGCGCGCGCCGGCGACATCATCGCGCTGGTTTCGCTGGCCGAGACCGACACCGGTGACACGCTGTGCGACACCGACAACCAGGTCGTGCTCGAGCGCATGCGCTTCCCGGATCCGGTCATCAGCGTTTCGGTGAAGTCCAAGAACAAGCCCGAATCGGAGAAGTTTGGCGCGGCTCTGGGCAAGATGGTGCGTGCCGATCCCTCGCTGCACCTCGAGACTGATCGCGAGACCAACGAGACCATCCTGCGCGGCATGGGCGAACTGCATCTGGAAGTGACGCTCGACCGTATCCGCACGGAATTCGGTGTCGAGGGTGTCATGGGCCAGCCTCAGGTGGCCTATCGCGAAAGCTTCACCAAGAGCATCGACGAGCACTACACCCACAAGAAGCAGACCGGCGGCTCAGGCCAGTTCGCCGAAGTGTGGATCAAGTTCGAGCCGCTGGAGCGCGGCAAGGGCTTCGAGTTCGTAGATGAAACGGTTGGCGGCTCGGTGCCGAAGGAGTTCATCCCGGCCGTCGAGAAGGGCCTCAAGATGCAGAAGGAAGACGGCGTTCTGGCGCACTTCCCGACTGTGGACTTCCGCGCCACGCTCCATGATGGCAGCTACCACGACGTCGACTCGAACGCGCTGACGTTCGAAATCGCCGCCAAGGCCTGCTTCCGTGAGGCGATCCGCAAGGCTTCCCCGTTGCTGCTCGAGCCGGTGATGAAGGTCGAGACCGTGACCCCGGGCGACTACCTGGGCGACGTGATCGGCGACATGAACCGTCGGCGCGGCACCATCCTCGACCAGATCGAGCGTGGCACCAACATCGCCGTCGTGGCCAATGTGCCGCTGTCGGAAATGTTCGGCTACATCGGTCAGCTGCGCAGCATGACCTCGGGTCGTGCTTCGTTCACCATGGAGTATTCGCACTACGATCCGGTGCCGAAGAACGTGGCGGACGAAGTCATCGCCGAAGTGGCCAAGCGCCGCAGCGGTGGCGCCTCGGCCTAAGCCGGGCGCTGACCTGAAGACGATCAGTGGCGGGGCTCGCCTGAGCCCCGCCCTTCCAGCCCGATCAGCGGGCGGTTGAAGCCTCCTTCAACTCACACCCAGAATCCAGCCTTCGACGCCCGCTATGACCTGCTCCGGCGCCGTCAGCTCCGGATTCAGGAATCCATGCAGACGACCTGTGGCATCCACCTCGCGCAGCCACGCGGCGACACAGTACGCATCATGCTGATCAGCAGTGCGCCCCTCGGCAGGCCAGGCCTGTTTCCAGAGGGAAGGATAGACCTCGGCGATTGCTGAGCGGCCCGGCGGAACAATCCAGCCGTCAAATGGCCAGAAATGCACACTTTCTCCCAGTTGACGGCGCAGGAACCGCAGCCAAGGCAGGCCCGAATGAGTGGACTTGGCCACCGAGCCTGGCACATCGAAATGGAACACCGACTTGGCGCCACCGGCGCGCTCCTCGGTCAGTCGTCGCCAGCGCGCACTGCCCGTGCGCTCTGCGCCCCGGCCTAGGAGACCGTCGCGAATGAATTCAACGCAGACATGATCATCGTCCGTCGGCCAGTGATACTGAAAATCGTCCAGAAAAACCGACCAGTCCTGCGCCAACCCGTATTTCCGGAAATACTGCAGCGGAAACGAAAAGCCATGGTCGATGCCGACCAGGGTTGCCACCGGCTCCTGCAGACAGCTGAGCAACCACTCCGCCAGCGCGCGACGGGTCCAGTAGCGGCGAGCACCCGATGGCGGCAGCACTTCCTCAGGAGCACCATGACGGCCGGCGCAGTAGATACGCAGCCCCTTGAGAGCGGATGTGGGTGCTGAGGCTCCGGAGTAGTCGATACCCAGATAGCGGTCGAAGGACGGCGCGCCGGTCTGCATCAGGCCGGCGTGAACCACACCCGCTGGACGAACCAGAACGCGCCTGCCAGCACCACGGTTACTGAACCCAGCAGCACAGTGCGCGCAGCGGTGGGTGGACTGCGCCGCCACAGCCACCACAGCAGCGTAGCTGTGGGCAGTACGATGACGAGCTGTCCCAGCTCCACGCCGATATTGAACGCCGCCAGCGACCAGCCCAGCGCATCGCGCGGCAGGCCGAACTCCATCAGTACCGAGGCGAAGCCAAAACCATGGATCAGGCCGAAGAGACCGGCGAACCAGGGTCGTAGATCACGTGCGGAACTTGCGGCGTCGGCCAAGGAGGCCGCACCCGTGCCGCGCTTGAGCTGGACCAGCAGATTGTCAGCGCCCACCACCACGATGCTCAGCGCAATCGCCGGCTCGACGACAGCCGGTGACAGACGCACCAGTCCCAGCGCTGCCAGAGACAGCGTGACGCTGTGACCGAGCGTGAACGCCGTGACGATGCTTGCCAGCCGCCAGATCGTGCCGCCGAGCAGCAGCAGGCCCATAAGGAACAGGATGTGATCCGGCCCGATGAGGATGTGATGCACGCCGGACTGGACGAAGGTCTTGATCACCGCCCAACGTCCCTGCAGGCTGCCGCTGTAGTAGCGCGCCGAGGCATGTGCAGCATCGAGGATGGCCTGCAAGCGCAGGCTTCCGCCCTCGTACACTTCAATGAACGTCTGGTGCATCGGATCGTACGGGAACAGCTGCATATCAAAATCGACCGCGGCCGGCCGCAGCGGGGTCAGGTCGAATTGCAGCCGCAGAGACTGTCGATCCGGCAGCACCTCGATGGGTTGCCACACCGGCTGAACCGCCTGGCCGTCGAATCCGATGTGCATGCGCGACTCCACGAGCTGGCGCAATTGCGTCTCATGATGCTGGGCCTCCTCGCGGTTGAGCAGCATGGCCGGATCGGTGACGCCAACCTCGTGCGCCACGTCATAGACGTGAATGACCAGCGAACCGTGGGTGGACTGCTCGTCCAGCAGCAGGATCAGATAGCTGTAAGGGGCAGAATGAGCGCCGGCCAGCACCGGCCACAGCAGCAGCGCCAGCAGCCAGCGGCGCAACCCGCTTCGCCTGCGGAGGGGCGCAGTCACGCCCGTTGCCGAACGGCCCAGGCCTCGAATGACTGACATTCGACTCACTAAAATTTCTCCTGACTTCCAGATGCGCAGAGGACGCCCTGATCGGCACAGCGTACAGCCGCTGAAAATACGAGAGTGCAGCCGGCTCGTAAAGCGTTGCGGGTGACAGAGCGGAACGGGTATGACCGCCGGGCCAAAGGTAGATAGAATCCGCGTCCATGGCGTGGATCGATTTTGGAGTGCGGGCTGTCATGATGAGAAAAGTGCTGGCTTGCACATGGATGGGTCTGTTGCTGGTCTGCGCGCCCGGTGCGCGGGCAGACGACTCCGTGGCCTCCGTCGCAGCGCGTACGCGTCACGACGAACTGGATCCCATCACCATCGTCGGATACCTGAACAAGACCCAGCAGCTGATCGCACAGCGCGTGGCTGAAGCCTCGCGCATGCTCATCGACATGCCGCTGCACTACACCTTCCTGAAACGCCTGACGCGGGAATCCCTGCGCGGCCGACCCGTGATCTTTGCTGCATGGTCCGAACGCAGCGCGAAATGGCATATGGTCGAGATCGAGATGCCGTTTCCCATCCCTCGCCTGAAGCCGGGCAAGGCACCGAGCTTCCGTGTGCTGACCCCGGGCTATGAGGCCGTTCATGTACGCGGCACCGGCGCCGAGCGTCTGATGTTCGACATCTTCCACAACGGGGAGAAATTGAGCGTCTATGGACGCAAATACCCGATGATCGATGTGACAGTGGCGAAGAAACAGGGCATACGCACTGCCGTCTCCAATGCCGAAACGATCACTTATCTGCCCATGACGGACGACTCAACACCGTTGTTCGCTGCACAGGGTCAGCAGCTGCTGCGTTCCACCGCAGAAGCCGCGCTGGATGAACTGCGCGCGAGCAAGGTGAAGTCATTTGCCTATCCCGGCAAGCTTCTGGGCGATACGGTCCTGCCCGAAACCCTGATCTCGCTGGCCGTTATCGAGCAGACCGATGATGCGGAGTTCAAGAGCGCGCCCGTCCAAGCGCTCAACAAGACCCTGGGTCACTACGGCCTGATGCGCAGCCAGGCTTTCACCTACAGCGTGTCCATCGCCAATGCCGCCGGTCCGATGCAGTTCACGGACAAGCGTGGCAACGGCACCTACAGCATGGTGGTACGACGCTGCACAGGTGCGAATCTCTCGCGGGACTTCGACTCCGGCGCACGCGATCTTCTGAATGCGATGAAAGCTGCCGCCTGCCTGCTGGACATGGATATCGCCAATATGCCGGATGATGTGCAGGATGAGTATTCACAGAGTCCGGCGCCGGTTTCGATCTTTGGGGTCGCGGCTTACAACGGCGGTGGCGGCAATGCTGCCAAGCTGCTGAAGGCGGTGCGGCTTCTGAAAACGGAACTGGCGGATCTGCGGATCCCGGAGCTCGCCGCCTTCGATACGCTGCAAGCGCGCTGCCCGTGCCTTTGGGCAGACCGCAACGGACAGACCACCAGCATCAGTCTGCCAACCTACAATCGCGAGAACGTCGGCTATGTCGACAAGTACCTGCGGCTGATGAGCATGCTGCTGAAGCCGGCCGCGCCGACGCCCTGACAGCCGGCGCGGGGCACCCCCGCAACGTCCACGACGGTCCGCACCAGAGCGGCCCGTGCTATCGTCCGGCCACACTGAATTGCGCCGGAGAGCCATGATGCGTCACTTCTTACCGGCAGTCGTTGCCCTGCTGTTCTTCAGCGGCAACGGAACTGCCGCCGAAACGGCCGATATCCTGCCCTTTGCCCACACCGAAACGACGCTGCCCAACGGTCTGCGGGTCATCGTCGTGCCGACAGGCTTCCCCAATATCGTGTCGATCCAGATCCCGGTGCAGACCGGGTCACGCAACGAAGTCGAGCCCGGCAAGTCAGGCTTCGCACACTTCTTCGAACACATGATGTTCCGCGGCACGAAAACGTATTCACCGGAGAAGTATCAGGCGCTGATGACGCGCGCCGGCGCTCGATCGAACGCCTATACCACTGACGACTACACCAATTACCACACCACCTTTGCCAAGGAAGATCTCGAGGAAGTGCTAGCGGCCGAGGCCGACCGCTTCCAGAACCTAGAGTACTCCGAGACGGAGTTCAAGACTGAATCACGTGCAGTGCTCGGAGAGTACAACAAGAACAGCAGCGATCCGCTCAACAAGCTGCTCGAAGTGCAACGTGATCACGCCTTCAGCACCCACACCTACAAGCACACCACCATGGGATTCCTCAAAGACATCGAGGACATGCCCAACCAGTTCGAGTATTCGAAGACCTTTTTTGATCGCTGGTATCGACCCGAACACACCACCGTCATTATTGCCGGCGATGTGACCGCGGAGCAGGTGCTGCCGCTGGTAGAAAAATACTGGTCAGGATGGAAGCGCGGCAGCTTCAACGCTGAGATTCCGCAGGAACCCGCAGCCAAGGGGCCAGTCTATACCCATGTGAACTGGACGCAGCCGGGCCTGCCATGGGTCAGCGTGGCGTTCCATGCTCCAGCTTTCTCCGACATCGGCAGAGAATGGCTTGCCATCGACACGCTGCTGGACCTGACTTTCGGACCCACCTCGGAGTTGTACAAGCGGCTGGTCGAGGACGAGCAGAAGGTGGATCAGCTGTTTCCCTATCTGCCGAGTCATGCAGACCCGTCTCTGGCCACCATCGTCGCACGGGTAAAAAAACCGGCAGATGCGGTCTACGTACGCAATGAGATCATGAAGGCATTTGCTGCGGCGGCCACAAGGCCTGTGGACGAACAGCGGCTGGCCGACGCCAAGGCCAATGGGCGCTATGAGTTTGCGCGCCGACTCGACAACACCGAACAGATTGCCGGCGTACTGGCCCGCTATGTGCGCTTCACCCGGAGCTTCGACACGGTCAATACGCTCTATCGCACTGCCATGCAGGTAACGCCTGCGGACCTGCAGGCCGCAGCGCGCAAGTACTTTACCGATGACAATCTCGTCGTTGCGACTCTAGCCAAGGACGCGCTGCCGGC
>CAYFPW010000102.1:0-6121 GCA_964345055.1 uncultured Steroidobacteraceae bacterium
CCGGACTGCCTGACGCCATTCGCGCCTCATCGGCGGGTGTCACACGCCAGGAGTTACGGCCGTTGTGGGATGCGCCGCTAGTCTTCGTGCTGCTGCTATCGCTGAAGGCCACGGAGTGGCTGCTGCGTCGTCGCTGGAGTGTCGTATGACGCGGCGCTTGTCTGTTGCTGTAGTGTTCGGCGCCTGGCTGCTGTGCATGAGCGGTGCTGCACAGGCGTCGCTGCAAGTGGTGATCTGCGAGGGACTGGGTGGCGAGTCTGCCTATGCCGAACAGTTTGCCGCGCAGGTGGATTCCGTGAAGCGTGCGGCGAGCACGGTGACCGACCCGCAGCACGTAAAGGTTCTGGACGGCCGCAACTGTACCCGCGATGCGTTCAGCGCTGTGCTCAAGCAACTGGCCGGTTCGCTGGTGGCGGATGATCGGTTGGCGCTGTATCTGATCGGCCATGGCAGCTTCGACGGTGAGCAATACCGTTTCAACATACCGGGTCCGGATTTCACGGGGCATGAGCTGCAGTTCTGGCTCGGATCGCTCCACGCGCGGGATCAGCTGGTCGTCGTGACCGGCAGCAGCAGCGGTGCGTTGCAGGAGCTGTTGAAGGCGCCGTCGCGCATCGTGATCACCGCCACGCGCAACGGTTCGGAGCGCAATGCCACGCGTTTTGGCAGTGAGTTTGCCGCGGCACTCTCCGATGCCACGGCCGACACCGACAAGAACGGCAGCGTCAGTGTGCAGGAGGCCTTCGATTTCGCGCAGCGCCGTGTGCAGGCTTTCTATGAGCGTGATGTGCGCATCGCCAGTGAGCATGCCGTGCTGGGCGGTGCGCAGGCTGCGAGTGTCACTATCGCGCGGCTGAGCAGCGCGGCTCATTCAGCTGCTGCCGGTTCTGAAGGCGATGCCGCCGCTGTGCGCGTTGATTCGCCGGAGCGGCGCCGCATCGTCGAGGCTATCGAAGGTCTACGGCTGCGCAAGGCGGATCTTCCCGAGAGTGAATACGACGCGCAGCTCGAAGCGCTGCTGCTGCAACTGGCAACATTGGACGCGACAGCTGTTGGAGCGGGCGGTGCGGAGGTGCCGCGATGAATCCTTTGCGCCCTCGGCCTCTGTTGCGCGCCAGTGCGGCGCTTCTGACCATGATGCTCGGTGCTGTGGGACCGACGGCAGCGCGCGGCTTCGACTATGGCCTGGTTACACATCCCGGAGTGCAACGATGCGATGCGCTGCGTTGGGGTGCCGATCGTAATGCGGCAACCAACTGTTATCGCGCTCTGCTGAGTGTTGCCGACTCGAGCGTGCGTGGTGAGGCGGCCTGGGCGCTAGGCGATTTCAAGAGTGCCAATGACTGGTTCCGCGAGGCGCTGCGCGCGCAGCCCGACAATGTCCCGCTGCGCGTCCGGTGGGGGTATCTGTATGCGGATACTCATCAGGATGATGAGGCCTACAAATTATTCCAAGAAGCGCTGCAGCGTGAGCCGCAGAATTCGTGGGCACACCTGGCCGCCGCGGAAGTTCTTGCTAGCGGCTACAAGAAGGAAGGGCAGGGTGAGCTCGAGCGGGTGCTGCAGGCGGAGTCGACGCCGGTTGGTGTGCGTCTCAAGGCGCTTTTGCTCGCCGCGCGACTCGCGCTCGAGACGGGCGACAACGACGATGTCGCCAAACTGCTCGAGCAGGCTGCGGCGTTGGCCAAAGCCCAGCAGCTGCCGACCACCGAGCTGAACACACTGCTGGCTGCACAGGCTCAGGTGCAGGGCCGCGATACAACGGGCCTCGTCAACGCCGTGCTGCATGAGCGGCCGGGCTATGGCGAGTTGTATGTCACGCTGGGCCACTTCTATGACATTCGCCGCCGCTATACACAGGCGACGGGGCTGTATCGCAAGGCCGTGGAGATTCAGCCCGACCATTGGGAAGCGCGCGTGCTGCTGGGCACCGGGCTGCTACGCGAGTCGCGCCAGAGTGAAGCTCGTGCGCAGTTCGAGGCCGCTTACAAGGGTGATCCCTACAATCCGGTCACGGCGAACACGCTGCGCCTGCTCGATCAGTTGTCGCAGTTCGACACGCTGGTATTCCCCGATTCACCACTCGCGGGAGCAGTGAGCGAGCCGCAGCTCGTCGTGCGGGTGAACAAGAAGGAAAGCGCCGTGCTGGCGCCGTATGTGCAGCGATTGGCCAGCGACGCGATGGCCCAGTACACACGCCGATACCAATACACCGTGCCCGGGCCAGTGACCATCGAGATCTACAACAATCACGAAGACTTTGCGGTGCGAACCGCAGGCATGCCCGGGCTCGGGCTACTGGGCGTGACCTTTGGTCGTGCGCTGGCGATGGACTCGCCATCGTCGCGTTCCGTGGATGATTTCCATTGGGGTAGCACGCTGTGGCACGAGCTGGCACATGTCTACACGCTGGAGGCGACCGGACATCTTGTGCCGCGCTGGTTCAGCGAAGGCATTTCGGTGTACGAGGAATGGAGCAGTGGTCCGACTCAGGGAATCAGCGTGCCCGGCTATGCATGGGCAGCGCTGGCTGCGGGTAAGGCACTGCCGATCGCCAATCTGGATCGCGGTTTCATCCGCCCTGAGTATGAGCAGCAGGTACAGGTGTCCTATATGCAGGCGGGTCTGATCTGCACATTCATCACACGCAAGTTTGGCTCCGACAAGCTGGTGGGGATGCTGGGCGAGTACGCACGCGGCGCGGACACTGAGGCAGCCGTCAATGCGGTGCTGGGTCTGTCCACGGCTGACTTTGATCGGCAGTTCAGCGAATACCTGCATCAGCAGTTCGGCGGCGTGCTCAGTGGCATCAAACCCTGGGAAGAGGCGCGTGCCGCAGCCATGAAGGCGATGCAGTTAAAGGACTGGAGCAAAGCGATTGCCAGTGCGCAGCGGGCGCTGGACATCCAGCCGGTAGATGTCGAAGACGGCAGCCCTTATGTGCCGCTTGCGCAGGCGCAGTTCGCGCTGGGTCGCAAAGCCGATGCAGTCGCGACGCTGGCGGCGTTCTGGAAAAACGGCGGACATGATCCGCAGACGCTGGCGCGTCTGGCCAGCGAGTACTACACGCTGGGCCGCAAGGCCGAAGCCATCGAGGTCATGCAGAGTATCAACTATGTGGCGCCCTTCGACGAGGCGCAGCACGGACAACTCGGTGATTGGCTGCTCGAGCAGAACCGCGCGCAGGAGGCGCTGACCGAGTATCGCGTCGCGCTGGCCTTGCAGCCTGCAGACGCCGCCACGGCGCACTACCGGCTGGCGCGTGCGCTGGTCGCACTGGAGCGCAGCAAGGAAGCGCGCAGCGCAGTGCTGCGGGCACTCGAGATCGCCCCTTCGTTCCGGCCTGCGCAGCAGTTGCTGCTGCAGCTGGCCGGTGCCAACAAGAGCTGAAGACAGGAACCACCATGAGCGACATTGCCAGCAACTCACCCGACAGCGCTGCGACGCGCGAACTTGTTAGCCAATTCCGCGACAGCATGCAGCGCATTCGTCATGAAGTGCGCAAGGTGATCGTGGGCCAGGATGAGGTGGTCGAACACCTGCTGATCAGTCTGCTGGTTGGTGGTCACTGCCTGATCACTGGCATGCCCGGCACTGCCAAAACCATGCTGGTGCGTACGCTGGCCAGTGCACTCGGTCTGTCATTCAAGCGCATCCAGTTCACGCCGGATCTGATGCCTACCGATGTCACTGGCACGGATATCATCGATGAGGACCCGCACGGTCATCGTCGCTGGAACTTCGTGCCTGGCCCGTTGTTTGCGCATGTGGTGCTGGCCGACGAAATCAACCGTACGCCGCCCAAGACGCAGGCCGCGCTGCTCGAGGCCATGCAGGAAAAATCCGTGACCGTGCGCGGCACACAGCATTTTCTGCCACCGCCGTTCCTGGTGCTGGCGACGCAGAACCCGGTGGAGCTGGAGGGGACTTATCCGCTGCCCGAAGCGCAGCTCGACCGCTTTCTCTTCAACGTGGTGCTCGACTACCTCGGTGCCGACGACGAACTGGCGGTGCTACAGCGTTTCACCACTCGTGTCGATCTGCCGCCCGTGGAGGTGTGCACCACGGCCGATGACATCCTCAAGTTCCAGTGGCTAACGCGTCAGGTGCCGGTGTCGGAATCGGTCAGCCGCTATGCCGTGAATCTGGTGCGCGGCTCGCGACCAAGCGATCCGCTGGCCACCGATGCGGTGAAGCGCTACGTGAAGTTTGGCGCCAGCGTTCGCGCCACTATGTTTATTGCGCTGGCCTCCAAGGCGCGTGCGCTGCTCGACGGCCGCTTCCATGTCACTGAGGAGGATGTACGCGCACTCGCATTGCCGATCCTGCGGCATCGCGTACTGACGAATTATCACGCTGAGTCCGATGGGCAGAGCGTCGATGACGTGCTGCGCACGCTCCTGACGGCGAAGGCCGGCTGAGATGCCAGCAGGCGCCGCACGACCGGATGCCTACGGCCGGCTGATCAAGCCGGACGTGCTCGCGACGCTCTCCAATTTGGAGTTGATCGCGCGAACGGTCGTGGACGGCGCGCTGATGGGGCTGCACCGCTCGCCCTTCTTTGGTTTCTCGCAGGAGTTCGCCGAGTATCGGCAATACGTCGAGGGCGACGATCCGCGCTTCGTGGACTGGAATGTTTATGCGCGCACCGACCGCACTTACATCAAGCGCTTCCTCGGCGAAACCAACAGTCATCTGATGGTGCTGCTCGATGCCAGCGCGTCGATGGGCTATGGCTCGGGCAGCGTCAGCAAATTCCGCTATGCACAGATGCTCGCTGCGAGCCTGGCGTATCTGGCCTCTCATCAGCACGACGCCGTTGGTATGCTGGTGTTTGATGAAAAGATTCGCGACTTCCGCGCGCCCTCATCGCGCAGCGGTCAGCTCCATGCAATCATCCATGCCATCGATGCCGCAGCGCCCGCCCACCGCACCGACCTGCAGCATCCCTTTGAACGGTTCCGCGATCATGTGACGCGACGCGGACTGGTCGCAGTGATTTCCGATTTTTATTGCGACCCTCAAGCGATGCTGCAGGCCGTGCGGCCACTGGCTTACCAGGGCCAGGATGTCGTACTGATGCAGCTGCTCGATCCCTTCGAGTTGCGTCCTGACATCCAGGCCTCGACGCTGTTTGAGGACCTGGAGACCGGCGAGGCGATCGAGGTGTCGCCGGATTTCATGCGACATGAATATCGCGACAAAGTGCAGGCGCACATCGCGGCGCTACGCGCTGCGGCGGTGCGGGCCGGCGCAGACCATCTGGTGTTCGATACCAGCCAGCCGCTGGATGAGCCGCTGCGCCAGTATCTGCAATTCAGGCAGAAGCGGCGATGAGTCTACTTGCGCCATTCTTTCTGCTGGGTCTGCTGGGAATTGGTCTACCTCTATGGCTTCATCGGTTGCAGACTCAGGACCCCAAGCGTCAGCCGATCTCCTCGGCGATGTTGCTGGATCCAAGTGAGCGCCGACTGCATCTACAGAAGAGGCTGCGCTTCCTGGTGCTGCTGGCGCTGCGCATGGCATTGCTCACACTGTTGGCACTGGCCTTTGCCCAGCCGCTGATGAAGCTTGCCGGCCGCTCGTTGCCGGGCCAGAGTGCGCGCCTGAATCTGATTATGGTGGACACCTCACTGTCGATGTCGGCCGAAGGCCGCATGGCGGCCGCACGTGTCGAGGCGACGCGTATCGTCGACGGGCTGAGTGGCGGTGATCGCGCCTTGCTGATTTCGGCGGGTAGCACCATGACAGTGGTGGCGGTGGACGGGAGTGCGCCAACGGCTGATAAGTCAGCTCTGCAGCGCGCGCTCGACACAATGCAAGCCGGCGAGGGGCGTCTCGACGATGCGCTGGCGATGGGTTCGATTGAAGCGCTGGCGGGTACTTCCGAGTTGCCGGTGGTTGTGCATCTGGTCAGTGACTTTCAGTCCACGGGCGTTGCGCCGCGGTTTTCCGATCTGCTGCCGCGCTCCGAGCGCGGTCGCCGCATCGAATTGCAGTTGCATCCGGTTGCATTGAACGCCACGCCAAACTGGTCCGTCACCGGAATACGCCAGAGTGGCGAGTACATCGATGTCACCGTGCGCGGCAACGGTACGCCGCAGCGCGCTCTGTCAATGCA
>CAYFPW010000103.1:0-6111 GCA_964345055.1 uncultured Steroidobacteraceae bacterium
ATGAGAAAACGCCGGGATCGCGCGTCACCGGCGGCACCATCAACGGCGTTGGCAGCCTCGTGGTGCGCGCCGAGCGCATCGGCAATGAAACCCTGCTCGCGCGGATCGTGCGGCAGGTGTCCGAGGCACAGCGTAGTCGGGCCCCCATCCAGCGGCTCGCAGATGCGGTGTCGGTCTGGTTCGTTCCGACCGTCACGGCCATCGCGCTCCTGGCCTTCTGCGGCTGGTTGGCCTGGGGGCCGCCACCGGCGCTGGCCTATGCCATCGTGGCCGCAGTGTCGGTGCTGATCATCGCCTGCCCCTGCGCGCTCGGACTGGCCACCCCGATGTCCATCATGGTTGGCATGGGTCAAGGCGCAAGGGTCGGAGTGCTCATCCGTAATGCCGAAGCACTCGAGCGTTTCGAGAAGATCGATACGCTCGTCGTCGACAAGACGGGAACACTGACGGAAGGCCGACCACAGGTCATCGCAGTCCAGACGGTGTCACCCTTCGATGAAGCCACCGTGCTGACACTGGGCGCGAGTCTCGAGCAGGCGAGTGAGCATCCGCTGGCTGCCGCCATCGTCAACTGTGCGCGTGCACGGGGACTGAACCTGCAACCGGTCACATCCTTCACCTCGCTGACGGGGCGCGGCGTACGCGGCAGGATTGGCGAACAGTCGGTCGTGATCGGCAATCAGCCACTCTTTGCCGAGACCGGCATCGATTTCGCAGCCCTGCAACCGTCGGCAGATCGCCTGCGAGCCGAGGGTGCCACCGTGATACTCGTCGGCATCAATGCGCAGGCAGCGGGATTGATTGCCGTCGCCGATCCCATCAAGGCATCGACACCGGCCGCACTCGCCCGCCTATCGGAGGACGGCGTCCGCATTGTCATGCTCACCGGCGACAATCGCGCTACTGCCGTAGCCGTGGCCCGCCGGCTCCGTCTGACGGATGTCGAAGCAGAAGTACTGCCCGAACAGAAACAGGCCGTCGTACAACGACTGCGTGCTGCCGGCCGTATCGTGGCCATGGCTGGCGATGGGGTGAACGACGCACCGGCGCTGGCTGCAGCCGACATAGGTATCGCCATGGGCACGGGCACCGAAGTGGCCATGCACAGCGCTGGTGTCACCCTCGTCAAGGGAGACCTCGCCGGCATCGCGCGCGCCCGCACACTGAGCCGTGCGACGATGCGCAACATCCGGCAAAACCTGATGCTGGCGTTCGTCTACAACGCGCTGGGCATTCCCCTGGCAGCGGGCGCGCTGTATCCACTGTTCGGATGGCTACTAAGTCCGGTCATCGCCGCAGCCGCCATGTCGCTCAGTTCAGTGTCGGTGATTGGCAATGCACTGCGGCTGCGCAGATTGCGGCTCTGACGCAACGCTGCTCCCATCAAGACTGATGATGGGACGGCTTGCGAGCCAGCACCTGGACGACGGCACTCAGGCCGTGGTGGCCCTGCCCTTCATGCACCTCTCGTAGCAATTCCCGTCCCACCGTGAACTCCAGACCGACCAGTTCCTCGCGCAGCGCGGAGAGCGTTGGCAGCAAATCGGCCGTGGGCGGACCACCGGTACCGTAACGCAGCTGATCGGGCGTGTAGGCCTCGAGCAGGAACACACCACCCGGGGCCAGACCCGCGACCACACGCCGATGCAATTCAGCACGCAGCGGCTGGGGCACATGACACCAGATGGACACTATGCCTTGCCATGCCCCCGGCTCGATGACGTAGTCGGCAAGATCAGAAACAACCGTGTGGATCGTAACGCCGGCCCGCTGCGCCAGCGCACTGGCCTTGCGCAATCCAACCGTCGACTGATCCACGGCCGTCACCTGCCAGCCCTGTCTGGCTAGGAACACCGCATTCCGGCCCTCGCCCTCAGCGAGACATAGCACTCGGCTGCCAGCGTGAATGGCCCCGGCCTGCTCTATGAGGAAGTCGTTGGGATCACAACCGTAATAGAACGCGTCCGCCGCGTAGCGCTCATCCCAACTGGCGGCGCCCACACCCCTTTCCTTCATTTTGATTCCTGGAAAAAGGGGGCGACATCGCCCCCGCCGACATGGAGTCTACGCTGAGCTGCCAATCTGAGCCCGTACCGGGCCCAGTTTCAGCCACGCCGACGTGCGGCCGAGGCGCTCTTGGGCGAGTTCGATACTACGGCCGAGAGTCGCGGCCGAGCGGGACGCTTTGCCTTTGCAGGGCGACTACGCGGGTGACGAAGCGCCAGTACATCTTTCTGCTGATCACGGGCGACCTGCTTATAGATCTGCGTCGTCGACAGGCTGCTGTGGCCGAGCAGCTTCTGCACCACACGCAGATCCGTGCCGCGCCTGAGCAGATGCGCTGCAAACGCATGCCGCAGCGTGTGTGGCGACAGCCCCTGCTTGATACTCGCTTTTTGCGCGTAGCGTTTGATGATGTACCAGAACGCCTGACGGGTCATGAAGTCGCCGTGACGCGAGGGGAACAGGTATTCGGTGCTGTGCTGCCCGAGGATCTGCAGCCGCGGACCAGACCAGAAGCTGACCAGCCAGCGCACCGCTTCTTCACCCAGTGGTATGAGCCGTTCCGTGTCACCTTTGCCGCTCACCCGCAAGACACCCTGCGAGAGATTCACCTGACGCGTGCGCAGAGTGACCAACTCGCTCACACGCAGCCCGGTGGCGTAAAGAACCTCGAGCATGGCGCGATCACGATGGCCCAAAGGCTCCTGCACATCCGGCGCATTCAGCAGCGCCTCCACCTCGGCCTCAGTCAGGGACCTCGGAAGTGCGCGGCTGACACTGGGCGTGATGATCTGGGCGGTCGGGTCCGTGTTCACGGCACCCTCGCCCAGCAGCCGGCGATAAAAGTGCCGATAGGTGGACAGCTGCCTTGCAATCGAGTGAGGGCTGGCGCCGATTGCAACGCGCGAATCGATATAGGCCAGCAGGTTCGCACGCGAGGCGCGCATCAAGGTGACCTTTGAACCCGCCAGCCATCGAGCCAGCGAGACAAGGTCATTGCGATATGCGTCGATGGTGTTCGCGGACAGTCGTCGCTCCATCCAAGCCGCATCGAGAAAACGTTCGATCTCCTGAGCGGCGCGTGCGTCAAATGTCTCAGCCCGATTAATCAGAGCAGACTTTTTCAATTCATTCTTCATACGCATGGGCGAGTCACCTTGGATTCAACGTATGAAACGAAAAGCTGGGGAGGCATCGGCCGGCAACGACTGGACGCCAAGACCATCCAGGAAACAGGCCAAATTCAGCAACAATTCGCCAGGTGTGAAGTTGTTCGAGATCACTCTGGCGGGTTTGGCGGCGACCAGATCGCTGACGCGGCGCAGATCGTCGGATTCGATCACCAGGACCGCGCGATCACGGATCCCGCGCCAGGCGCGCGATGTGGCACCCGTGGCGTCGACAAGCCCCACGGAGGCTGTGTCCACGATGACCGCCTGCGGCGCACCCGCGACGCAGTCTTCGAGAATCAGGCTGGGGTGGACAAAGAGACAGGGTTCATAGTGCGCCCAGTTCAGCGCCAGCAATGCCCGTCGGCGCAACTCTGAATCCCGCAGGCAGAGACCAATCTTCGGCTTTACACCGACAACTTTTGCTGGACCGACAGTCGGAATCGACGATGCCATATGCGGATTTTGTCAGATTTTCCATTTTTAAGTCAAATAGGGTATGCCGTACCTCAAAGAGGGGATCTGTCACGTCATCCATGTGGGGTAAGGGACAGCTGGAAAAGGGGAAACTGGCGGAGAGAGAGGGATTCGAACCCTCGAAGGGCTTTTGACCCTTACACCCTTAGCAGGGGTGCGCCTTCGACCACTCGGCCATCTCTCCGGTCATTTCCGGACACAGTGCGACGGGAAAACCGCCGCGTCCCCTGCCGAAACAGGGGCGCATGATACTGGCGGTGTCGGGGCAGGTAAAGGCGCGCCTGTTAGTTGCCAGAGGCTGACGCCGCTCCGGCGCTGATTTCCTCTTCAGAGACGTCTGAAACCGGTCCATCCCCATTCTGAATCCGCTGATGGATCTCCTGGCGCTGGACAGATACGGTCTTCGGCGCATCCACGCCCAGACGGACCTGATTACCCTTCACTCGCAACACCGTGATGGCGATGTCGTCGCCGATCATCACAGTCTCGCCGATCCGCCGCGTCAAAATGAGCATGCAACCTCCCTGAGAAGGACACGCTACCAATTGCGATGCAAAGAATAGTGAATCTTAGGTGAGTAATTCGCGCAGCGCCGGCACGACGTCAGCCAATGCCGCATCCAGTTTCTGCGGCTCAGTACCGCCGGCCTGTGCGAAGTCGGGACGGCCACCGCCCTTGCCACCCACCTTGGTCGCGACAGTGGCCACGAGAGCCCCTGCCTTAACGCTGCCCGTCAGGTCTGCCGTCACACCAGCCACCAGCGAGACACGATTGCTTCCGGCATCAACCGCGCCGAGCACGATTACCGCTGAGCCGAGCTGACTCTTGAGCTGATCGACCGCTGCGCGCAACGCATTTGCGTCGGCTCCATCGAGTCTGGCAGCGACCACCTTTGCCTTGCCAATCGACACCGCACCAGCAGCCAGATCGGTGCCCTGCCCTGAGGCCAGCTTGTCCTTGAGCGCGCGCAATTCTTTTTCCAGACCGCGGATGCGTTCGAGCTGTTCGCGCACCTTGTCTGCGACATCCTCGCGCGTACCACGCACCAGAGCCGCCACTTCGCGCAGCATGCCCTCGCCCTGCGACACATAATCCAGAGCCGCAGCACCGGTTACCGCTTCGATGCGGCGCACACCGGCAGCGACGCCGGATTCGCCCACAATGCGAAACAAACCGATGTCACCGGCACGACGCACGTGGGTGCCACCGCACAATTCGGTGGAGAACCCGCCAATGGACAGCACGCGCACCTCGCTGTCGTACTTCTCGCCGAACAGCGCCATGGCACCGGCGGCGACGGCATCCTCGTAACCCATGAGGCGAGTCTCGGCAGCGGCGTTGGTACGGATCTGCTCGTTGACCAGCGTCTCAATGCGCGCCAGCTCCGCGGGGGTCACCGCCTGGAAATGCGCGAAATCGAATCGCAGGCGCTCGGGCGCGACCAGCGAACCCTTCTGGGTGACATGGGTGCCCAGCACCTGACGCAGGGCAGCATGCAGCAGGTGCGTGGCCGAGTGATTCAGGCGAATGGCATCGCGACGCTGAACATCGACGTCGGCACGCAGCGTATCGCCGACACGCAGCGTGCCGGTAGTCAGCTGGCCGAGATGGGAGAAGGCGTTGCCTCGCTTCTGGGTGTCGGCCACGGTGAACACCGTGCCGCCATGCGTCAGCACGCCCGTATCACCGACTTGACCACCGGACTCAGCGTAGAACGGGGTGTGCGCCAGCACCACCTCACCCTGCTCGCCGGCGTTCAGCACGGGCACTTCGACACCATCGCGCAACAGCGCCACGATGCCGCTCTCACCATCGAGCGACTCGTAACCAGTGAACCGAGTGCGAGCCTCAAAGCGGGTGCCGGCACGCAGATCCACCGCAAATTTGCTGGCGGCGCGGGCACGATCACGCTGCGCCTCCATTTCTTTTTCGTACCCGACCAGATCAATGACGAGCCCGCGCTCGCGCGCCACGTCGCCGGTCAGGTCGGGCGGAAAACCGTAGGTGTCGTGCAGTTTGAAAACCACGGCGCCCGGCACCGAGTCGCCACGCGACAGGCCGCGCGTTGCCTCCTCGAACAGGTTCATGCCAGTGGCCAGCGTCTCAGCGAAGCGCTCTTCTTCGATGCGCAGCACACGCTCAATCATTTCGCTGCGTTCGAGCAGCTCCGGATAGGCCTCACCCATCACACTGGCCAGCACCGGCACCAGGCGATGGAAGAACAGCGACTCCTGCCCCAGCTTGTAGCCGTGACGCATGGCGCGGCGCGCGATCCTGCGCAGCACATAGCCGCGACCTTCGTTGGAAGGCACTACGCCGTCACTGATCAGGAAACTGCAGGCACGAATGTGATCGGCAATCACGCGCAGCGACGGGGACGCCAGATCTCGGGTACCGGTGAGCTCCGCGGCCGCACGGATGAGTTCGCGGAACAGGTCGATATCGTAGTTCGAGTGCACAC
>CAYFPW010000104.1:0-5979 GCA_964345055.1 uncultured Steroidobacteraceae bacterium
GCGACGCCATCGATTGCCTCATGCGCATCATCGAGAACAAGGACGGCTGCGCCTCCCAGCAGATCTTCAATATCGGCAACCCGGCCAGCGACCTGTCGGTGGCCGAACTGGCCAAACAGACCATCGAGGTTTGCGCCGAATTCCCGCAGTTCAAGCATCTGGCGGAGGCGGCCGCAGTGGTATCGGTCGATGCCGGCACTTACTTCGGCAAGTACTACCAGGACATCCAGGCACGCGTACCGTCGATTAAGAACGCCAAGGATCGTCTGGGGTGGGCGCCGTCCACGGATCTGCGCACCGCGATCCGTCACACGCTGCAGTATCACGTACAGCGCGGTGAAGTGAACTTCGCCTGAGTCGCGCCAACGGGGTGTGAGATGAAGCTGCACGGCTCTCGACATCCCGCACCGCCACCTCCCGCCTTGCCTGATGGCGCTCCACAGCCTCGCCCGCTTTGTGGCATCCTATTTGAATGGTCGACAAGACGGTGTGCGCCCGATCAAAGCTGAGAAATCTCGTCGTGCTGGCGCTCTGCACACTGCTTCTGCTGCAGCTGGGGCGGTTGCTTTTCATCTGGAAGTTCGGTTCACTGCAAATGCTGGCAACGCCGGCGGGCCGCGATAGCCTTTACCTCGGTCTCAAGTTTGACCTGCGGCTAGTGGCGATCATCTTCGCCGCGCCTTGGACGTTGCTGCAGACTGGCGTGGTTATGCCCAGGCGACGGGTGCTCGGAGCATGGCTGCTCGCACTCTCCCTGCTGATCTACCTGGGCCTCGTCGTGGTTGGCATGGCCGACGATCGTGCAGGCCGCGGCTGGTTAGTTGCATTCCTTCTGGCCGCGGGCGTCTCGCATCTCGTCTGTGGTGATTACGGACTCGATAGCGGGCGCGAGGCGCGTGCGCTGTGGGCTGCCTATGGCACAGCGGTTACCCTGTTCGTGCTGGCATGCTATGCGACGGACTTTGGATCCTACGCCTACAACCATGCACGCCTGAACGGAACAATTCTGCAGTTCCTGGACAATCCGCTGATCAGCGCACGGATGGTCTGGCAAAGCTATCCAGTGGGGTACGGAGTGCTTCTTTCCGGCCTCGCTCTGTCGGCACTGTTCCTCGGTGCGCAAACGTTGGGCGGCTGGCACGGCCTCAGCCTGTCGCGACCGGCGCGCTGGTCAGTTAACACACTGGTTTCGATCGCGCTCGTTGCCTTCATGTGGGGCAAACAGAGCCTGTATCCCCTTCGATGGAGTGAGGCATTCGACGGCCGCAGTCATTTCGTGGCCCAGGCGGCGCTGAATCCGGTTTTGTTCCTGCTAGAGACGCGCATGCTGCCCGATGCGAAGGTGGATATTGAGGCAGTGAAGTCGACCCACCAGGCCCTCGCCGCCTACTTCGGTATCAGCGCGGCGTTCGATGCGAAGGGCGAGCCCACCCTGTTGCGGACTATTGCGCCGCGCCCGCTCGTTAGTGGTACTCCGAACATCGTTCTTATCCAGCTCGAGAGTCTGTCTGCCAGCAAGACGTCGATGGGGGGCAACATGCTCGATCCGACGCCGTTCCTAAAGCAGCTTGCCGACCGGAGCATCTACTTCGACAACTTCTACGTTGCGATGCAGAACACCAGTCGATCGATGTTCGCAACGCTGTTCGGGATCGCCGACGTCAGCGATCCTTCCGGGAACGCGACCCGCAATCCGCTGCTGGTCGACCAGCACAGCCTGCTCAATTACCTGCACGGCTACGACAAGTACTACTTCCTGGGTGGCAGCGCCAACTGGGCGCAAATCCGCGCAGCCATCAAAAACAACATCACGGACGTGACTATCGTCGAAGAGGGCGACTATGCGGCACCCGTCGTCGACGTTTGGGGCGTGGCCGACGCCGACCTCCTGCTCGAAGGCGGGGCCAGGCTTAATGAAAGGGCCCGTCGCCCATACCTGGGCTTTTTCCAGACCAGCGGCAATCACGAGCCGTACACAATCCCGAACCACCTGAAGGATTTCGAGCGCACGGAACTGCCTGCCGCGAAACTGGCCGCAGCGGGCTTCGAGAGCAATGCGGAGTTCGAGGCCGTGCGCCTGATGGATTACAGCCTGCGAAAGTTCTTCGAAGCCCAGGAGAATTCCCCTGAATTCATGAACACCGTCTATGTGCTGTGGGCCGACCATGGTATGCCACGCGGCAACACCGATCTGAGGTTTGCGCCGCTACTGCTGGTAAATCACCATATACCGGCCATGATTTATGCGCCGGGCTTCATCGGCCACGGACGTCACGTCGCCAGCAGCGGCTCGCAGATGGATATTCTCCCGACGCTGCTGAGCCTGCTCGGACGGGAGACCCAGACCCAGACACTGGGCAAGGATCTGCTCGATCCTCGCTACGAAACCTCGAGCGGTGCTTTCCTTTTCAGCACTTGGGAGCGCCCCCCCACTCTGGGCTTCGTTCGCAACGGTGACCTCATGCTGCACCGACCTGGCGGCCGGGATGCCCTTTATGATTTGGCGGCGCCCACCGAAACTGATCGGTCAGCCCAGTCGCCGGCCCTGGCAGCGGAACTGTCGCAGCTGGCAGTAGGCTTCGAGGCCTGGAGCTCATATCTGATGAAACGTAATCCGCCACTGGTGAAGCGTTGATGCGGGCTGGCTCCGTGAAAGGCGCACGCACGTTTATTCGTGCGGCTGGGGCAGCATTGGCGCTCTGTTGCGTTATGGTGCTGGCCGTCGGCTTGCCCATGCAGGTCAAGGTGCTTACCCCGCGATTGGGGATGCCCGCGATCGCCCAGCCCGGCAGCGTCATTCAGGTGCGCCTCGCGGGCAGCTTGCCGCTGATCCTGCCGGACTTCGAACTCGAACTCGAAGGTCGGGGCGGTGTGTCACAACTGCAGGTGAAGGGCACTCAGTGGCGTGGCTTCGAGACGCTAGTGACCTTGACGCTGCCTGAGTTGCCCGATGGCGCCTACGCATTGCGACTGAAGACAAGGGATCAGGCGCTGGTCATGCCCAAGGCTGTCTTCGTCAGGAAGAACTGGTCCGATGCCCTGCGCGTCGCGCATATCGCCGATCTGCCGGCGCCCGGGCACGAAGCATTGATGCGACAGTTCATCGACGAGATGCAGCAGCGTCAGCCCGACGCAGTGCTGGTGTCCGGCGACATCAACTACGGCGGCAGCCAACAGAACATCGATTTCATGTTCGCAGAGCTGGCGCGGCTTGACATGCCGGTAATCCTTACCGCCGGCAATCACGAGCGTGAGGGCTGGCATCGCTACCTGAGGGTCTTTGGTGCGCGCAATCATCGCACCTCCCTTGGTCCGATCACAGTCATAAGCCTGGACAGCGGGCATGGTCGGGACGCCCTGACGCCCGACGCCATGCGCTGGCTCAGGCGCGAACTGGTCGACGCGGGCGGACAGACGACGCTGATCCAGATCCATCACCCACTGTTCCCGCCAGGTTCGTCGGCTAACCCGGAGGCCGGGGGCACAGGTGGCTATCTGCGTGGTGGGCGGAATGAGTTCCTCGAACTATGCGAGCAATTCCGGGTGACGATGGTTCTCGGTGGTCGCTGGCACCAGGACAAGGAGTTCGACGACACGGGCGCCTCCCGGAGCGACGGCGAGGACTTCCCCGGCACCAAGTACGTGGTGACGACCACGTTGGGCGCCGACACTCGAGCCGTGTTTGCCGGGCAGCCTCCGGTGAGCGGCTACCGCTGGATCGTGTTTACCAACGGCCAGCTGACTTCCTACGCTCAAATAACGGACAACCCGCTGCAAGGCACCGCAACCGTTGCGCCGGCGGTGCAACCATGAGCCTGATCGCGTGGCTGTTCCTTTATGTCGCGGGACTAATCGAACTCGCCGTGCGCTATAGGGTGCCGTTGGACTCGGGTCATACCGCCGGTGTGCTACTGCTTCCGCTTGCCTTCGCGCCGTTGCTACCTGTTGTTCGCAATCGAATTGCTTTTCCGCGAGCGCTTATAACGGCAGGTGTGCTCCTGACGGTGAGCTGTAGTGCCATCTTCGCGCGCTCCGTCAGCCTCGATGTGTGGGATGTGGGCCGCATGGACCTGGCCTGGCTGAGCGTCGGGATCGGGGTCGGAGCATTGCTTTGCGTCCGCGACGAACTGGCGTGGTCGATGCAGGCGCTATCCTGGTGCATCGTCAGCCTCGGCTGGCTGCTGGCGGCCTGGAACCCCGCCGGACAATGGTTAGCCTTGGCGCCAGCGGCCACGCTCGCTCTCTGGCGAGGCCCGCAAGAGGTGCGCGATGCCCCGCACAATGCGACAGCCACCCTCTCAGCGTCATGGACAGTGTTCTGGATCGGGATCACGATTTCAAAACCCTGGTGGGACAGCGATGATTTGAGCGCGCCGGCGACCGCCCTGTGGGCGCTGGCGGTGGCTGCCAGCCACCATCCCCTGCTGCGGGGATTGCGGCTGCCAGCACCGCTGTGGTGCCTGACGCTTTTCGGGCTGAGCTATGGATGGCTGCCGATCTGGTTATGGGCGCCGATTGAGGGGCTGCTCTGTGGCTGGGCGCTGCAACGAACGAGGCAGCCGTGGCGTTTGACCTGCTCCTACGCGTTGGCCGGTGGACTGGTGCTCTCGTATGTCCTGCACAGCAACCTGCAGCTCACCGGCTGGCTGCTCTGGGGCGAACGCTGAAGCCCAAAAAAGAACGCGCGTGGCGGTCGTGGCGGCGATGCGCGCGTCTTGCCGCTGTGGCTCCCTGGCTGCGCAATGTAGCGTCACCCTCTTTTGAGCCCACGGCACAAGCGTTACTCACTGCGGGTTGGACCGTATTTCTCGACTTGCCAAACCCCGGCGGCCGGCATTATCAATTGCTGAAGCCCCCGACATCCCTCGCCGAGGGCTGATAAAACAGGCGCAGAGATCCGGCTCTGGTAGGGGAAAAGGTTCTCGTTTTTACTCAAGGTAATGATCTTATGAAACTGATAAATATCATTTTTTATTCCCTCGTTCTGGCCGGCTGGGCGGCCTGTGCCCATGCTCAGGCGGATGAAATTCAGGTCTACGATGGCGGGCTCGCCGAACCCGGAAAGTTCACACTGACCTGGCACAACAACTACACCTTCCAGGGCAGTGTCGTCCCTGATGAGCCGGGCGCCATTCCAGCCAACCATGCTTTGAACGGCGTTACCGAATGGGCCTACGGAGTCAACGACTGGCTGGAAGTAGGCCTCTACCTACCCCTCTACACTCTGGGCAGCGGCCACGCAGTTACCAACGGCTTTAAGCTGCGCGCGCTGGTGGCGACCCCTGATGCTGCGAAGCGCACCTTCTTTTATGGGCTGGGCTTCGAATTCAGCCAGAACGCGAAACACTGGGATAGCCACCGGACAACCTCCGAGTTTCGGCCCATTGTTGGCTGGCATCTGGGTAAGTGGGATGTGATCCTGAATCCCATCCTCGATACGGCCTATGACGGCTTTGGCAAAGTGGCGTTCGCTCCCTCCACACGCGTTGCGTACAACTTCTCTGAACGCTACGCATTGGCGGTCGAGGAATACGCCGACTTTGGCCAGATCAGTGATTTCGCTCACGGCAGCGATCAGTCACATCAGCTCTTTGGCGTATTCGATTTCACAGGCGGCAAATATCAGATCCAAACCGGTCTGGGATTTGGACTGACCCGCTCTACGGATGATCTGGTGGGCAAGTTCATGGTGGCCTTCGATCTCAACTGATTGACCATCCAAAACGGGGGAACAGCGGATGAATCACAATAAAAGTTTGCGCAGCGTGGTCGCAGGTTGGACGTCTGCAGCGGCGGTTACTTTGCTGATGAGTTCGGTCGTCGGTGCGGCAACCTCCGCCCTTCCAAACGGGATGGTGCAGGTCGCCACCGTCGAGGGCATCACTGAATATAGACTCGCCAACGGCCTCAAGGTTCTGCTGTTCCCGGACGTGTCGAAGCAGACGATCACCGTGAACATGACCTACCTCGTGGGTTCGC
>CAYFPW010000105.1:0-5947 GCA_964345055.1 uncultured Steroidobacteraceae bacterium
CCTTCACTGCTGGCACCGGGCTGCACTGACGTATTGAGCGAAGGCATGTTGGCGTTCACGGCCTTCAGGTAGTCATTCAGGCGACCTTCGAGCTGTGCCACACGGTCCGGCATCTGCTTCGCGAGATCGTTCTTCTCGCCCGGATCCTTGGACAAATCAAACAGACGGTTCTCGCCCGTTTCATACAGGTGAGTCAGCTTGTAATCGCCGAGCAGGATGGATGAGGCCGGCCCCTGGGGATTCTTGTCGTAGTGCGGGAAGTGCACCACAAACTCTTCGCGGGGACGCTGCACCGTACCGACACCACCACCAGTCAGCACCGGCACAAGGCTGCCGCCTTCGACCAGCTTGGGCAGCGGCTCTTTCACGCCGGCCAACGCGACGAAGGTCGGAAACAGATCGGTTGCACTGACGCGCACGTGCGAAACGACATTGCCCTTCACGCCTGGACCCGACACCAGGAACGGCACGCGGATACCACCCTCCAGCACATCACCCTTGCCGCCGGCGAGCACGCCATTCTTGCCCTGCGTACCGTGGTCCGTGGTGTAGACGATGTAAGTGTTGTTCTTGATGCCGAGCTTCTCAACGGCATCCAAGACCTGACCGACGGTGCTGTCGATGACACGGGTCTCCTCATCGAGTTCCTCGGCGCTCTTATGGGTCTGGTTCGGATACTCAGACATCTGCGCGTAGAACGGCTTGCCTGCCTTGACCTGCCGCTCCATGAAGCCAATCAGTTCCGCGGCCATGGCCAGCGCCTGTTTCGGATTCGGATCGCTGACATTCTCCGGGCCGCCATTGCTGGTCGGACCATCGCTTTCATCGAAACCATGCTGCGAAGGATTCACCTTCCCCAGATGCCACTTGCCGAAGTGTGCCGTGGCGTAACCGGAGCGCTTCAGCAACTCCGCGATGGTGGTTTCGCTGAGAGGCAGTTCTGTCGTGTACTGCGCGGGAATGACACGCGTGGTGGCCGCGCCACCCTTGCCACCATTGCCACCTTCACCCGCACCGACCACCGTCATGTGCAAGGCCGCCGGACTACGACCCGTAAGCAGCGCGGCGCGCGATGGCGTGCAACGCGGCGAGGCCGCATAGCCGTCGGAGAAACGCATGCCCGTAGCGGCAAGCCGCTCGAGGCTCGGGGTGCGAACACCGCTACCCTTCGAAGCGGGATTGCGATCATCCATCTGCACCGAGGTGCTCACCCAACCCGCACCCTCGCCAAAAATGACGATGAAGTTGGGCGGTGCTGCTGCCGGCGTGCTGGCCGCCGCACTGGCGGTGGGCATGAGCGCCGTCATCTTCAGACCAATGCCACTGATGCCAAGTACAGCCAGTGCCACGATGTAACGATGTTTCATATGCCTGTCTTCCGTGCCGAGAGGCGTCAAAAAATGCCCGAGCGACTGATGAACGTCAGTCAAGAATTGTCTATCGGCCCGACCTGTTCGAGCCGCCGCCGAGGCGGGTCCGTGTCGCTCAAACACAGCGATTTATAAAAAGAAAACCCCCGGCCGTTTCCGACCGGGGGTTTCTTCCAAACCGCGACGCCGTATCACCGGCGCCGCTGGACACGCAGCGCTTGCGCGCTGTCGAGGCTTGCGCCTCTTACATGTCCATGCCGCCCATGCCGCCGGGCATGCCACCGCCACCACCACCGTGGCTGTGCTCTTCGTCCTTCGGCGCCTCGGCAATCATCACCTCAGTCGTCAGCAGGAGACCGGCCACGGAGGCCGAGTTCTGCAGCGCCAGGCGCGTCACCTTGGTCGGATCCAGAATGCCGGCTTCCAGCATGTCACCGAACTCGCCGGTGGCCGCGTTGTAGCCGTAAGAACCCTTACCAGCCTTCACCTGATTGAGGATCACGGCGGCGTCATCACCGGCGTTCTCCACGATCTGGCGCAGCGGCTCTTCGATGGCACGACGCAGGATCGCGATGCCGACCGTCTGGTCTTCATTCGCACCCTCGAGGTTGTTCAATGCCTTCTGAGCACGGATCAGCGCAACGCCGCCGCCCGGCACCACACCCTCTTCGACTGCCGCACGCGTGGCGTGCAGAGCGTCTTCGACGCGGGCCTTCTTTTCCTTCATCTCGACTTCGGTCGCGGCACCAACCTTGATGACCGCCACACCGCCGGAGAGCTTGGCTACACGCTCCTGCAGCTTTTCCTTATCGTAGTCGCTGGTCGCTTCTTCCACCTGTTGGCGGATGGTCTCGACACGACCCTTGATGTCCGACGCCTTGCCGGCGCCGTCGATAATGGTGCTGTTTTCCTTCTCGACGACAACCTTCTTGGCCTCGCCCAGATCGTTCAGCGTGGCCTTCTCGAGCTGCAGACCGACCTCGTCAGAGATCACGGTGCCGCCCGTCAGGACAGCGATATCCTGCAGCATGGCCTTACGACGATCACCGAAGCCCGGAGCCTTGACGGCTGCGACCTTGAGGATGCCGCGGATGTTGTTGACCACCAGCGTGGCCAGCGCCTCGCCTTCCACGTCCTCGGCAATCACCAGCAGCGGACGGCCGGCCTTCGCCACGCCTTCCAGCACCGGGAGCATCTCGCGGATGTTCGAGATCTTCTTGTCGACCAGCAGGATGTAGGGCTTGTCCAGCTCAGTGGTCTGGTTAGCCTGATTGTTGATGAAGTACGGCGAGAGGTAGCCGCGATCGAACTGCATGCCTTCCACGACATCCAGCTCGTTGGCCAGGCCCGAGCCTTCCTCAACGGTGATCACGCCTTCCTTGCCGACCTTTTCCATCGCCTCGGCAATGGTCTTGCCGATTGAGTCGTCGCTGTTCGCGCTGATCGTGCCGACCTGCGCGATGGCCTTGGTGTCCTTGCAGGGCTTGGAGAGCTTCTTCAGCTCTTCAGTCGCCGCGATGACGCCCTTGTCGATACCGCGCTTGATGTCCATCGGGTTGCGGCCCGAGGTCACGGCCTTCAGGCCTTCGCGGATGATCGCCTGCGCGAGCACGGTGGCAGTGGTGGTGCCGTCGCCGGCCTCATCGCTGGTGTTGGAAGCGACTTCCTTCACCATCTGCGCGCCCATGTTCTCGAACTTGTCCTTCAGCTCGATTTCCTTCGCGACCGAGACGCCGTCCTTGGTGACGGTCGGGGCGCCGAAGCTCTTGTCGAGCACCGCATTGCGGCCCTTGGGGCCGAGCGTCGCCTTGACGGCATTGGCCAGGATGTTGACACCCTTGACCATGCGGCTGCGGGCGTCATCACCAAAACGTACTTCTTTAGCTGCCATGTTCGATTCCTCTTACTTGCCTTCGATGACGGCCAGGATGTCTTCTTCGCGCATGACGATCAGGTCTTCACCGTCGACCTTGACCTCAGTGCCGCTGTACTTGCCGAAGAGGATCTTGTCGCCGACCTTGACGTCCAGTGCGCGGACGCTGCCGTCTTCGAGGATCTTGCCCTTGCCTGCCGCGAGAACCTTGCCTTCGCTCGGCTTCTCGGTGGCGCTGTCCGGGATCACGATGCCGCCGGCCGACTTGCGCTCTGCTTCCAGACGCTTGACGATCACGCGGTCATGAAGAGGACGAATCTTCATGGAGTAGCTCCTTTGTATAACCTGAATGTGTCAGTGGACCTGAGATTCACTGGGAGGCCGGCAGCCAGCGGCTGTTAGCACTCTCCCTGAGTGGCTGCTAATAATAGCGGCGACTTTTGGAGTTTCAAGGTTCGCTTCGTCGCTTTCCGACAGTCGATGACGCCATTGCACCTCGGGCGTATGCTCCGTGACCTCATGAAGAGGAATTTCAGCACCGCACTCAGGTTTGTTTCATTTTCGATGCTAATAAGCCTGTTCGCGCGACCTATCGGATCCTCTCAGCCACCCACGAACCGACTCGATGCCGGTCTTTTCGGCCCGGGACGGGGGCATCAGAGCGAATTTCTGCCCGTAGAAAAGGCGTTTCGGGTCAGCGCAACAGCATCCGGCCCGGAGCAGATCCGGGTGACCTTCGTGATTGCCCCCGGCTACTACCTGTATCAGCGGCGCCTTCAATTCATCGCCAGCTCATCCGGAGTACGACTCGGCAGTCCCGTACTGCCGCGCGGCGAACCTCACACGGATGAGTATTTCGGCACGCAAACGGTCTATCGCGGCATTCTCGAAGCGACGCTCAGCGTCTCGCGCCCGGCGGGAGCCAGTGGAGCAGTGACCGTGTCGGTGGGCTATCAGGGCTGCGCTGATGCGGGCCTGTGCTACCCGCCACAAACTACGCCGCTGACCATCGAACTGCCGCGCCGCTCGCCATGAATCAGCGGGCCGGATTGTTAGTGCTCACGGCAGTGCTGGGCGCCGCCATCGGCTTCGGCAGCTTTCAGGCGTGGCGGCGCGTGGCCAGCCCGACCGCGCCAGTGACGGCGAACGCGACGGCGCCGGCCACTGCGCCCACCGAACTAACGGCCACGTTTGATGCGGCTGAACCGGCCCCGGCAAACACTGCCATCCCAGATCGCGTTCCCGCACTGAGCCTTCCCGACCTGCAAGGCAGGCTGCGCGCTCTGGACGGGTATGCGGGACAACCGGCCCTCTTCAACTTCTGGGCGACCTGGTGCGCGCCCTGCCTGCGTGAAATCCCGCTCCTGAACCGCCTCGCCCGCAGCCCCGGCGAGGACGGATCAAAACCACCGCGAATTGTTGGTATCGCGTCGGATTTGAGATCGAACGTGGTCGATTTTCTGAAAAAAAACCGGATCAACTATGATTTGCTGGTCGGGGAGCGCGGCGCCAGCGACGCGGCGGCGCGTCTGGGCGTACCCCTGATCCTGCCATTCACGGTTTTCGTGGCCTCCGACGGCCGGGTTGTGGCGATCAAGCTCGGGGAACTACATTGGGATGACGCGACCGCCATACTGGACGCCATCCACGAACTCGATCTCGGCCGGCGCAGCCTGACGGCAACCCGAACCACGATCGAGATCCGGCTGCGCGAGCTGGCGGCCACGCGCGCCCGACTGGCGGCAGAAGGTAAAAAATAGATTTCTGCGGCGATCAGGCGGAATTCCTATGGAAAAGTATCCAAAATTGGCAAAATTGGGTAAATTTCGCGCCCTACCGTCGCACTGCGCGACTGACGATGGGCGACCATGGCGAAGCTGCTGCTACTGAACGGGCCGAACTTGAACCTGCTGGGCACCCGGGAACCGGGGCTCTACGGTCAGGCCACGCTGAGCGACATCGAAAGCGGCGCTGCAGCACTGGCCACAAGTCTCGGGCATGAGCTGCGCGCTGTCCAGAGCAATGCCGAACATGTGCTGGTCGATGCCATTCAGGCGGCCCGCGGTGACGGCACGGCCTTCATCATCATCAATCCGGGCGCATTCACCCATACCAGCATCGCTCTTCGTGACGCCCTGCTGGGGGTGGCCATCCCGTTCATCGAGGTTCACCTCTCGAACGTGCATGCGCGCGAGCCGTTCCGACGGCACTCTTATTTCTCCGACGTAGCCGTCGGAAGCATCGTGGGACTCGGTCCCCTGGGCTATGAGCTGGCGATCCGCGCAGCCGTAACCCGTCTGTAACGAACAATCACTACGGAGCCACCCTGTGGACATACGCAAGATCAAGAAAGTCATCGAGCTGCTGGACGAAACCGGCGTCGCCGAGATCGAAATCAAGGAAGGCGAGGAGTCGCTGCGCATCTCACGTGTTGGCTCACAGGTGGTGCATGCCGCGCAGGTGCTGCCGGCTGCTCAGCCTGCACCGGTGGCCGCCGCTGCGGCGCCGGCTGCCGCCGCGCCGGCACCGGCTGCGCCGACGGCACACGCCAACGAGCGCACGGTCACGGCGCCGATGGTCGGCACCTTCTATGCCGCACCGTCCCCCGGTGCCAAGGATTTCGTCTCCATCGGCGATGAGGTCAAGCAGGGCCAGGTGCTGTGCATCATCGAGGCCATGAAGATGATGAACCAGATCGAGTCCG
>CAYFPW010000106.1:0-5944 GCA_964345055.1 uncultured Steroidobacteraceae bacterium
CAAAGATTGTCTGGCGCTTGCCCGAGGGTTTTCAGGCCGGCGACACGCAGTGGCCGCATCCGCGCCGCCTGCTGGTGGATGATCTAGTCAATTTCGGCTACGAGGACCAAGTGCTGCTGATCAGCTCGCTGACGCCGCCTGCGAGCCTCGTAGCGGGCAAACCGGTGACGGTTCAGGCGCACGTCAGTTGGTTGGTCTGCGAAGTGGAGTGTGTGCCGGAGCAGGCTGACCTGACGCTGACACTGCCCAGCAGCGGTGCTACGCCCGTTGCGGATACACGCCGGACCGCGCTCTTCGCAGCAGCGCGCAGCCTCTCGCCGGCTGTGCTGTCCGACTGGAAGTTTGCAGCCGAGTCAACGCCGGAGGGTTATCGACTCATCGCCACACCTGTGGGAACGGGTATCGCTCAACCCAGTGGTGATCTGTACTTCTTCAGCCAGGATGCATCGGTGGTCGACAACAAGGCCGACCAGCCGGTAACGCGCGATGGTGATCGTGTGGTGGCGACGTTGCGGCGTGCGGCCGATGCACCGGCGGCCGCGCCTCGGCTGCGCGGCATGTGGGTGGCAGCCGGCGGCTGGCAGGCGGGACGGACCGCCGCGGCCATCGACATTCCCGTCGTTGCGCCCGAACGCGTGGCGCCTACTTCTGAGCCGTCATCGCTCCTGACCACCATTCTGCTCGCTCTGGTCGGTGGGTTGATCCTGAATCTGATGCCCTGTGTCTTTCCGGTGCTGGGTCTGAAGATTCTCGGCTTCGTCGATCAGGCCGGCGAGAATCGTCGTCATGTTGTGCTGCACGGCCTGACGTTCACAGCCGGCGTGTTGCTGTCGTTCTGGATACTGGCCGCCCTGCTGGCGCTGCTGCGCGCCGGGGGTGAGCAGCTCGGCTGGGGTTTCCAACTGCAGTCGCCGCTGTTCGTTTACATTCTGGCGGCGCTACTGCTGGTGTTTGCGCTGAATCTGAGCGGCGTATGGGAATTCGGTGTGTCGGCCACAACCGTCGGCGGCAGTCTCCACACCCGCTCGGGTCTGGCGGGCACCTTCTTCACCGGATTTCTGGCCACTGTGGTCGCTACGCCCTGCAGCGCGCCGTTCCTCGCGCCGGCATTGGGTGCCGCAGTGAGTCTGCCGATCGCGCAGTCATTCGTGGTGTTTACGGTTATCGGAGTCGGTCTCTCGCTCCCTTACCTGCTGCTGTCAGTGTTTCCATCCGCAGTGCGTCTGCTGCCGCGGCCGGGGCGTTGGATGGAAACCTTCAAGCAGGTGATGGCGTTCCCGCTGTATGCAACGGTCGTCTATCTGGTGTGGGTGCTGGCCGGACAAATCAGCGATGAGCATTTGCTGAGGGCGGCCTGGGGTCTGATTCTCGTGGCGATGGGTGTCTGGGTGTATGGTCGCTGGACGGCACCCGGTACACGGCGCGGTGCCGCGCGACTGGCGGTGATGGCGCTGGTGTTGCTGGTGGGTGGCGGACTCTGGCTGGGCTGGCCGGTGCAGCGCTCATCGGGGCAGGGCGGTCCGCCGACTGTGGTCTGGGAGAAATGGTCACCGGAACGTGTGGCGCAGCTGCAGGCCGAGAACCGCATCATCTATGTGGATTTCACTGCGCGCTGGTGTGCAACCTGCCAGACGAACAAGCAGATCGTTTTTCATTCCGATCGCGTGCTGCAGGCCTTTGCGCAGAAGAATGTTGCGACACTGCGCGCGGACTGGACCAACAGTGATCCGCAGATCACCGCGGAGCTGGCGAAATTCCAGCGCAGCGCGATTCCTTTCAACCTGATCTACAAGCCGGGCTCCGTCCGGCCCGTCGAGTTGCCTACTCTGCTGACGCCGGAGCTCGTGCTCCGTGAAATCGACTGAGGTCTGATCAGTCCTGCCGATGGCGATTGATCAGCTGTTGTAGCTCTATCGTGGCGTTACGGGCGGCGCTCGCAAAGTCGCTGCCGCGGCTGGCATACAGGATGGCACGCGAAGAGTTCACCAGCAGGCCCGTTCCGCGGGCCGTGCGCCCGGCACGAACCAGTTGTTCGACATCGCCGCCCTGTGCGCCAACACCGGGTACCAGCAGGGGCATATCCCCGACGATGGCCCGCACCCGCGCCAGCTGCTGCGGCCAGGTGGCACCGACCACCAGCAGACAGTTGCCGGCAGCATTCCATTGTGTGGCAGCGCGTTCGGCCACCAGTTCGTACAGCGGACGGCCATTGATCTCCAGATCCTGGAAATCGCCGGCCCCGGGGTTGGAGGTGCGGCACAGAACCACCACGCCACGCTCGCGATGCCGAAGGAAGGGCTCGAGAGTGTCACTGCCCATGTACGGATTCACGGTGACGGCGTCGGCGCCGTAACGGGTGAAGGCTTCGACGGCATATTGTTCGGCAGTGCTGCCGATGTCACCGCGCTTGGCATCGAGGATGATCGGAACATGCGGTGCGTGTTCGCGGATATGCGCAATGGTTGCCAGTAGCACGTCTTCAAGGCCGGCAGCAGCGAAATAGGCGATCTGCGGTTTATAGGCACAAACCAGATCGCGTGTTGCGTCGATGATGGCGCGGTGAAAGGCCAGTACGCCCGCCGCATCGCGCGGCAGGTGCGCCGGGAGTCGACCCAGATCAGGGTCGAGGCCGACGCACACCAGCGAGTTGGAGCGCGCCCAGGACTGTTCGAGCTTTTCGATGAAGGTCATAAGGCGTTCCGGTGTCGAGGGGGCGCAAGCATGATTGTGTATGCACCGGCTTGCAACTTCGGCTTCAACCCTGCGGTGGATTGCCCGCGCTACAGATTTCCTCATGGAACTGCAGTCCGGGTTTGCGCTGGAGCGTGACTTCCGCCTGCCACGGGCGCTGGTACATGTCTGCATCGCTGATGGTGATGTGATCGATCAGCGTGTCTTCAGGCCCGCGCTCGAGGCGCTCGGTGATCACCAGCTTTGCGCCATGAGGGAGGCCCGTGCTGTCCAGCACCGGTCCGGTTTTGAAGTGGGAGGTTTCCACGACCAGCGCTTGCCCGTCCCAGTGTCCATGCGATTCGCCCATGTAGCTGGCTTCCGTCACGGCGGGGTAGGCATCGTCCAAATGGATAAACCGCACCAGACGCTGGTGCTGGAAAGCGAGCGCGATCAGATGTGGGTCACTGCTGATATCCACCGGCTCGGCGAAGGTCATGATGCGCGGCATGCCGGGCGGCTCGCAGCGCCGTGTGTTGTCCCAACGGTAGTCACCGTGTGCTGCCGCTGTTCGGTTTGCGTCGAACTGCTTGCGCCCAGCAGCCGTCAGCAGCGGTTTTTCGCCAACGATAGGCAGCACATCGCTGGCTCCCGCTGGCAGCCAGAGCCCGGTGATATCGAACGCCGGCGCGGTGGGTGCTGGCGCCATCGCCGGCGGCGATGAAGTTCTGCTCGTCGGTGTCGGTGGCGAATTAAATGGATTCTCAGACGTTTTTGAACAGGCGGCCAGCACCAGCATGCTGGCTGCGAGAGTCAGCAGGCGCGCTGCGGCGTTCACGGTTTGCCACCCGCCGTTTTGCCGCGCTCGGCCATGCAGATTGACTCGATCCAGGGCGCGTTCGGTGCCCACACCCAGTTGCGCACCATACGGATCGGTCCGACGTAATTCACCGGGTCATTGAGTGTGGCTTCAATCCGTAGCGAGCCATTGGGCTGCTTGGTGAAACGCTCCGTCAGCATCATGTGTTCGCTGCCCGGATCACCGTAGTCGTCCAGCCAGAGCTCATCCTGGAAGCCGCGGGTTTCGACGACCAGCGTGTTGCCTTCCCAGTGACCGATCGATGTGCCGACTGAACTGGGGCGCATGGCTGAAGGCCCGGGCTGACCGCCGATCGCGATGCGACGCACCAGATGGTTCGTCATGTGGATCAGCGTCAACTGCGTCGCTGACTGCAGCACCTGCACGGTGGAGCCTTGGTTCAGCGCGCGCACCGTGCCTTCGGGCTTGCAGTGTGTGGCGGGATCAACCAGCTCATGACCGTCAATGCGCTCCTGTGCACGCTCCATGAAAACGCGTGCACCGCGATCGGTATAGCTGGCCATGCGACCGCGCTCGCCCGGCAGTAGATGCGTCGCCTCGAGCGGCGCATAGCGTCCTGCGAAGTCATGCGGATCGGCTGATGGCGACAGCTGGGCTTCGCCTGCGGTGGTGCTGCCGTTGGGACTGTAGAAGCCGCTGGTGATTTGCGGAATCAGCGGCGCGAGCAGCGGATGCGGAGGCTTGTCCAGCGCAGACCCGACGTGTTCCGCGTTATTGTTGGTGCCACTGGCCGCCAGCGCACAGATACTCAGCAGAGTCGTGCTGAGGATGCCGATGCGCGTGGCCGGCATGGCAGTCATTGCGGTGCGGGTTCCCCGCGGTCGACGAAATAGACGGTATCGCCGAAACAACTGCTGGGTACGCCACGATGCTCGTCGTAGTGTAGACGCACGCGCTGCCCGAGCCAGCGGTTCAGCCCCGCAGCGACCTGCGGATCGCGTACTGTGAATGACCAGATCTGCGGCGCCACACCGCCCACGACATACATGGCGATCTCGCCTTCGTAGGTCTTGCACAGCCATCCCTTGCGCGAGAGCTTTTGCAGTACGCCGACGCGTTCGCCGTCGGAGTAGGACCAGGTCAGCGTAAACCAGGTGTAGGTGACTGGAAGTGCCAGCACCACCAACAGCAGTATCCAGGGCCAGCGCCGGCGACGGCGCGCGGGACGCTGGACGGGTTCGGTACCGGCAACGTTGGTCTGCATGGCAGCCAGTTTAGCGCGGTCGCGGCCGCGGATCACTTCAGGCCAGGGTGTGGAATACGCGCTGGACGTCGTCGTCCTGTTCCAGCTGGTCGATCAGCTCCAATACCTCATTGGCTTGCGCTTCCGGCAGTTCGGTCGGCGTGTTGCAGATGTATTCATGCTCCGCAGACAGGGGGGAGAGCTTGCGCGCCTCCAGGGCCTCCTGCAGTCGCCCGAAGTTCTCGAACTTGCAACGCAGAACCAGTTGTGGCTCATTCTTCTCGCCCACGCTTTCGCCCATTTCCTCGAGTCCGTGGTCGATCATGTCGAGTTCGAGTTCATCCTGATTGATGCCCGCCGGATCAAGCCGGAACACGCCCATTTTCTGGAACTGGAAAGCAACGCTGCCGCTGGCGCCCAGATTCCCACCCTGCTTGCTGATGATGTTGCGCACATGCGCCACGGTGCGGGTGGGGTTGTCCGTGGCCGTTTCCACCAGCAGCGCTACGCCATGAGGCGCGTAGGCTTCATAGATGACCTCGTTGTAGTTGGCCGCGTCGCGGCCGCTGGCGCGCTTGATGGCGGCGTCGACCTTGTCCTTGGGCATGTTGACGGCACGCGCATTCTGGATCACGCGCCGCAGTGAGGGGTTTGATCCGGGGTCCGCGCCGCCGGACTTCACCGCCATGTTGATGTCCTTGGCGATGCGGGCGAACTGCTTCGCCATGCGGTTCCAGCGCGCGAACATGGCGTGCTTGCGTACTTCGAATATACGACCCATCTCTGCTTCGACCTCTGCTGACCAGAGCTTATCGTAGCAGGTCGCTCAGCTCAGCTGGCAGCGCCCTGCGCCGCATTCATTGCACCCGCTGGAGCAAACGCCGGAAACTGCTGGCCGAGAGCGGGCGGCTGAAGAAATAGCCCTGCGCAAAGTGACAGCCCAACAGGCGCAGTCGCAGTGCCTGCTCGCGCGTCTCGATGCCCTCGGCGATGGTGACCAGATTCAGCCTGGTGGCCATATCGATGATCGAGGTGATGACCGCTTCGTCGCGGGCGTTGTTCATCATGTTGGCGACGAACGAGCGATCGATTTTGACCGTATTGACCGGCAGTGTGGTCAGGTAGCTCAGGCCCGAATAGCCGGTGCCAAAGTCGTCGATCAGGATTTCCGAGCCGATCTCGCGCAGCTGACGAAGTGTGCCCACCAGTTG
>CAYFPW010000107.1:0-5448 GCA_964345055.1 uncultured Steroidobacteraceae bacterium
GCACCCTGCCCCTCGTAGCCATGCGGCAGGAACAGCACCAGGCCGCAGAGCCGCTGCCACTTGGATTCGCCCGAGCTGATGAACTGATCGATGACCACCTGGGCGCCGTTGACGAAATCGCCGAACTGCCCCTCCCAGATCACCAGCGAGTCGGGACTCGTGCTCGAGTAACCGTATTCAAAACCCAGCACCGCCTCTTCGGAAAGCAGCGAGTCGATGGCAACGAAACTCGCCTGCCCTTCGCGCACATGCTGCAAGGGCACATGACTCTCGCCACTGTTCTGATCATGAAACACGGCGTGACGATGAAAGAAGGTGCCGCGGCCGCAATCCTGGCCGCTCAGACGAATCGCATGACCCTCATCCACCAGCGAGGCGTACGCCAGCGTCTCGGCGCAGCCCCAGTCCAGCGACTGCTCGCCGGCCAGCATCTTGGCGCGGCCGGCGACCACCTGCGCCACGCGCGGATGCAGTGTGAAATGAGCTGGATACGCGAGGATGCGCTGACCCAGCGCCGCGAGACGTTTAGGCTCCACCGCCGTACGCACCGGATCACCCGAATCGACAGCCGTGTACCGGTTCCAGTCGACGGTGTACTGGTTGCCGATCATGCCCAGCGATGGATGGCGCTGTTGACGACCTTCATCCAACGCCTGTCGATACTGCTCGATCATCTGCTCCGCATCAGCAGCAGCGATCACGCCCGCGCTCATCAACTGCTCAGCGTACAAACGACGCACCGGTGCATGGGCACGGATGGCCTTGTACATCAGTGGCTGCGTCGCCGACGGCTCATCAGCCTCGTTGTGACCCAGCCGGCGATAGCAGACCAGATCGATGACAAAATCCTTGTTGAACTTCTGTCGGTAACGCAGCGCCAGCCGACCGGCGAACAACACCGCCTCCGGATCATCACCGTTGACGTGCAGAATCGGCGCCTCGATCATCTTGGCCACGTCACTGCAGTAAATCGTCGAGCGCGTATCGCGCGGATCGCTGGTCGTGAAGCCGACCTGATTGTTGACGATGATGTGCAGCGTGCCGCCCGTGCCATAGCCGCGCGTCTGCGACAGTTGCAGCGTCTCCATGACCACACCCTGCCCCGCAAAGGCCGAGTCACCGTGGATCAGCACCGGGATCACCTTGTCGACGGCGTTCTTCGGCAATTCACCCCGGCGGCGATCCTGCCGCGCCCGCACCGAACCCTCGACCACGGGATCGACGATCTCCAGATGCGAGGGATTGAAGGCCAGCGAGACATGCACATTGCCGCCCGGTGTCTTCAGGTCTGAAGAAAATCCTTTGTGATACTTCACGTCCCCGGCGCCGAGGACCTCGTACTTGCCCTCGAACTCGGAGAACAATTTTCCGGGTGATTTGCCAAGCGTGTTGACCAGTACATTCAATCGCCCGCGATGGGCCATGCCGATGACCATTTCCTCGACACCACCGCGACCCGACTCCTGGATGAGATCATCGAGCAGCGGAATCAGTGCCTCGCCGCCCTCCAGCGAGAAGCGTTTCTGTCCCGTATAGCGGGTGTGCAGATAACGCTCGAGACCCTCGGCAGCAGTCAGCTGCCAGAGAATGGTCCGCTGGGTATCCGCATCGAAACGCTGGCCCATGCGTCCAAGCTGGAACTCTTCGTGCAACCAGATGCGCTCGTCGGTGTCCGACACATGCGCAAACTCTGCCCCGACGCTGCCGCAATAAACGTGCTCATAGCGACGCAGGATCTCGCGCAGTGACGCGAAGCGCGGCAACCACTGGCTTTTGCTGGCAGTGAAGAACTCAGTGTCCAGATCCGCGGCGCCGAGACCGCTGTTCTCAAGTTCCAGCACACTCGGCCGCACACGCGGTGCAAGCCCCAGCGGCTCGATCTTCGCCGCAAGATGCCCGCGATTGGCGTAGTAGACCATCAGACGCGACACCGCAGCCTGCCGGATATCGGCCTGCGATGAGGAAGGTCCCACTGACGGTGCGGCGTTAGCAGCCAACCCGTCGGTCCGTGCCGTCGGCAGCTCGGCCAGCGACGCGAAGTAGCGCTGCCACTCCGCCCCTACGGCGCTGGGATCCGCCAGGTACTGGCGATAGAGCGAATCGACGTAATCCGCATTGCCAATGGACAACAGCGAGTTGGACATGGACGGAAATACCTTTGCGGCTCAAGGCACTACGAACGCAGCGACCGGGAGGGACTTTAGTTTAGCGGAAGCCGCCGGCCAAGAGCAAAGCAACCCCGGAAACTGTGCATCAACAGTCATTTTGCGGCTGGTGGAAGGCTGCACTGATCAGGTGCAATGCACCGCGTCCGGCCCCGGGACGGACATCAACTCAAACCCAAACAGGAGGGAATATGGAAGTTCTCAACGAAGAAAAGCTCGATCAGATATCGGGTGGCGCTTACTGGGTCGCTGGATTGGCGTTCGTCTACCTCAACCTCGAGAAGATCAGCGAGTCCCTCCGGGGATTCAGGGACGGGTTCGAAGCGGGTTTCGTGGGCAGAGAACTGCCTTCGGCGGAGCCCGTGTGCCACCCCTAAAGGTCCTTTGGCAGCAGCTGGCAGAAAAGGCGGGTGTAAAACCCCGCACACTGGCCGTTCTGATCACGCTCGCGCTGCTGTTCACCTACTTGCAAGAAATCACTGACTTCATGGAGGGATTCATCGATGTCTTCAAACGCGCTTGTCCATGACTTCACCCTGCCCCACGAGGCAACGCTGCTGCCAGCAGAGTTGCTGGATCACGTTGCCGGCGGCACCATTTATTACGACTACTTCAAGTGGATCGGCTACAAGCTCGGCGTGGCCGAACGAGCGTACGTCGAATTCGTCCAGCAATGCGGCATGGATGTCTTTCTCATGACCTCATGACCTAGCCGGATCATGATCTAGAGCTGGGACGCCGTATCGCGTGGCGCCCTGGTCACGGTCCCGGTCTGGGCTCATGCCCTGATAAAGAAGCGTCCGAGGTACCAAGCCAGGGCCGCCACCAGCGCGGCGCACGGAATCGTCAGAATCCATGCCACCACCAGCTGTCCGGCCACACCCCAGCGCACCCCTGCCGGGCGAGAAGCGGCGCCCACGCCAAGGATCGAACCGGTGATCGTGTGTGTGGTGGAGACAGCCACGCCCATCGCTGACGCGGAGAACAGCGCTACGGCTCCGGCCGTCTCTGCAGCGCAGCCACCCACCGGGCGCAGCTTGGTCAGTCGCTGGCCCATCGTCTTGATAATGCGCCAGCCGCCGAACATCGTGCCCACCGAAATCGCCAGGAAGCACATGAATATCACCCAGTACGGCAACTGATCCTTCGGGGCTGCGTTCTGCGAAATCAGCAGCAACCAGATGATGCCCATAGTCTTCTGCGCATCGTTGCTGCCATGACTCACGCTGTAGGCCGCACTAGAGAGCAGCTGCAAGCGCCGGAACCATCGGTCCACCCTGCTGGGTGAAGTGCGAAAGAATGTCCAATTAAAGGCCACCATCAACGCGCCGCCCACCACGAATCCGATCAGCGGTGAAAGTACGATGAATTTGGCGGTCTTGAGAATGCCGTCCCACATCAGCGGCTGAGTGCCGGACTTCGCTACGGCAGCACCGATCATCCCGCCGATCAGCGCATGAGATGAACTGGAAGGCAATCCGTAATACCAGGTCAGGATGTTCCAGAAGATGGCGCCCACCAGCGCAGCGAAGATCACCTGCTGATCGACAAATGAAGGCTGAATAATGCCCTTGCCGATCGTCGCAGCCACCTTGGTGCCCAGCCCGATGGCCACGAAATTGAAGACCGCCGCCCAGAGCACTGCCTGATAGGGCTTGAGCACGCGCGTCGACACCACTGTCGCGATGGAGTTGGCAGAGTCATGAAATCCGTTGAGGAAATCAAAGGCCAGCGCCAACAGCACCAGAAACGCCAATCCGGCGGAAAGGTCGGTGAAATGCATGCAAAACGCCCCCGAAATCAGGAGTTTTCGACGACGACGCTTTCGATGATGTTGGCCACATCCTGGCAGCGGTCAGTAGCGGTCTCGAGCAGCTCGTAAATCGCCTTGAGCTTGATCAGCTGCCGCACATCCGACTCGTTGCGGAACAGGCTGGAGATGCCGGTGCGCATGACGTGATCCGCCTCCGACTCCATGCTGTCGATTTCCGCACAGAGCTTCATGATCTCAGGTGCGTTATCCATCGACTTGAGCAGCGCCACGGCCGACTGGACCCGCACACATGAACGCTGCAGCAAAGAGGCCAGATTCGTCGCCTCGGAAGTCAGCGCCTGCACATCGTAGAGAACCAGCGACTCAACGGTGTCCTGCATCAGATCCAGCACATCGTCCAGACGCGAGATCAGCCGATGAATGTCATCGCGATCAAAGGGCGTTACGAAAATCGTGTGCAGGAGAGTCATCATCTCGTGGGTCACACGGTCGCCGTCATGCTCCAGAGCGTGAATCCGCGCCACGCGCTCGGCACGCCCGGCCGCATTCCCATAATCCTTGATAAGCGACTCGATCTCGCGACCGGCGTCGGCGATCAGGCTCGCCTGACGGTTGAACAGCTCATAGAACTTGCCCTCGCGAGGCACCAGCTTGCTCAGTATTTGCACGGATTCCCCCGGACTGCATTGACTCTAGCGGGGCGGAATCCCATCCCGCCCCAAAGGTTGCAGAATTATTACATTCCGGTACGGCCTGCGTGAGTCAATCGTGCTCTGACCCGAGAACGCACCGCCCTTGACCGGCCGGAAGGGCTGGAATGATGTGCGCGAGCGCGGGGAAAGCGCCCGATCAGAACACGCTGGGCCCGGTCGTCAGGAGCTGACACAGCTCCAGCTGCGATCGGACCTGGCACTTATTCATGACCCGCTTCAGCTGGGTTCGCACCGTATGAATTGAGGTGCTTCGATCACGGGCCAGTTCTGAGAGTGAGCGCCCGTTATAGACACCAATGGCCATGGCCGCCTCAGCAGGCGTGAGACCATACAGGGCACGCAGGATCTCCGGCTGCACCTTACGCCGGAGCAGACTGGAATACACACAGATGACCATGGGGTCGCCAGCTCGCTTCAGAATGCCGTAACTGACCGCCACGCGATAATCCGCATCGGCATGTTTGTCTTTGGCCGAGCGGTGGTGAATGACATCACAACGGAAAAAATCTGAAGCCGGCGACAGTCTCTCCACCCACTGCGCACACTTAATATTTTGTATCGAGAGTATGTTCTCAGAAACATTGAATGGTGAGTCACCGGAAAGAAGTTTTGACGCCGCCGAATTCGAGTGCAGCAGAACACTATCCGGCGAGGCGATCAGCAGACCGTAGCCCAGCTGATCAGAGAGAAAGCGGAGAGCCGCACAGGCACCGAACTGCCCGTCCATGCGCCGGTCTGACTCAGTGAGGAGCGATTCGCTTGGCGAGGCGGGCACTTTCTTTTGTCGGAATTCTGT
>CAYFPW010000107.1:5458-5831 GCA_964345055.1 uncultured Steroidobacteraceae bacterium
CTATCAACGTTTCATCGGGTATGACACAAAACTTTTCAGATCTTACGGATCGAATCCGAGCGGTAAATCACCCGTTTGGTGCATATGGCGCCATTTATGGTGTATTCGGCTCCAGTCAATGATCGGAAATGGGCGATCAATTCAACGCCCCAGCAACGAATCGAGAACCCTTCGGGCAAGGTAAAAATCCAGCACATAACGGCATTGCCAGTATCGCGAGCAGGCAGTCTGGTGTGTGCGCCATGGCTCGCGCAACAGCGAGCAGAATGTTTACGGCGTATAGCTGATGGCAGAGGCTGGGAGCGGTGCCATTGAGAATGGCGCCCCCGGCCGGAGTTGAACCGACGACCTACCGCTTAGGAGGCGGTCGCTC
>CAYFPW010000108.1:0-5809 GCA_964345055.1 uncultured Steroidobacteraceae bacterium
GTGGATGCTGTGGCGAACCTGGCGCAATACGCACGGTGGGCATGACCATCATCACGACCACGACCACGACCACGACCATGATCATCATCACCATGATCACGACCATCACCATGATCACGATCATGCCGGCCTTGATGATCATGCGCGTGAACACGCTGAAGCCATGCGACGCACTCTGGAGGGCGGTCCGGTCACCAACGTCCGTATTGCACTGTTCGGCCTGACCGGCGGCCTGGTGCCCTGCCCGGCTTCGATCACAGTTTTGATGGTCTGCCTGCAGCTCAAGCAGGTGGCGCTGGGAAGTGTGCTGGTGCTGTGCTTCGGTATCGGGCTGGCACTGACGTTGGTGGCCAGCGGAGTCATTGCCGCACTGGGCGTGCGCCATGCGAGTCGCTACTTCGGCTCCGTGGGAGGTTTGAGTGCACGCGCACCCTATTTATCAGGTGCGCTGATGCTGCTCGTCGGCGGCTACATGCTCACGCTGGCACTGCACGGACTGGGCGCGAACTGATCTGGATGAGCGACGAGCGTGACGATGGTGTCGTCGCGCTCCAATGAGTACTCCCTGGCCTGTGCGGTCAGCATGACGGCCGATGTGGTGCTCCATTCAACAAGAGCGCGCCCCGCCAGCTTCAGTCTGGCTTCGTGAGCCGTCCAGGCCCGGGCAAAACGCCGGGGCGGATCCGCGTCGGCTGCAACTTCCGCAAGTGCAGCGGGACCGAGATAGTTGGCGGCAACAGATTCCATTTCCGCAAACGGCTGCACGCGCAGCGCATCGATACCCACGGCAGCCCCACGCAGCAGCGCGATCCAACCGGCGTTGTCACAATAGGAAAAGCTCAGCGCAACCGGGGCCCCTCCAAGTTTATGTGCATACACCGGCCCTCGTTCAGTTTCGCGCAGCTGGATCTGATCCGGTGAAAGAGCAACCCACGAGCCGAGGATGACGCGTGCTGCATCCCGCAGCTGCTGCCGGGCCACGGCACGGCATGGATTGATGCCAACGCACACCACAACAGGCGCGCCCATTGGCGGAAGCGATGGAATTTCGGGCCAGTGGAACAGCGCGGGGGTCATGAAAGTCACCGCATCACTACGGGGGCCGCTGGTGACCCGCTCCAGCTTGTGCCGGCCGGCAGTCGCTCACCCTTGGCGATGAGAGTCAGCGGTCCGAGGCGAACATCATCGCCGACATGGGTGTCATACAGAATGGTGGTGCGTGCACCGACGGTCACTCGGGCACCGATGTCGACGTGGCCGATCTTCATGACGCGATCTTCGAAGAGATGGGTCTGGGGTCCGCACCAGGCATTCAGTTCCGCCTCATCGCCGATGGTCACACAGTCGAATTCCGTCAGGTCGGTGGTGTCCATGAAAACACCGCGCCCGATGCGAGCGCCCAACAGTCGCAAAGCCAGCGGGAGAAATGGCGTTCCGCGAAGATTGTTGAGCAGATTAGGCACGGCCAGTGATTCATAGAAGTTGGTGACGGCTTCGCTGACCCAGACAAACGGTGTCCACATCGGTTGAGCCCGTGGACGATAGCGTCCCACCAGCAGCCATTTTGCCGCGGCCACGAAAAGGAACGACAGCAGGCCATACAGACAACCGGCGATCCCAAGCGCCGCCAGCACGTGCAGGCCCCAGCCGTGATGCTCTGCGATCGGCAACACCAGCGCTACGGTGGTGTACCCCGACGCAATGGCCAAAGCCAGTGGCACGACGATGCGCAGCGCCTCGACACCGCCGCGTGCCACCCGCCGCAGCATAGAAGGACGGAAGGTCAGCGACTCGGGGAACCCAGCGGTCTGTTCGCGAGCCGGCAGCAGGATGGGCGGCGAGCCCATCCACGTCTGGCCCGATTGCATCTGCTCATTACGCGGCGTACGTGTCTGCACACCGATCAGCACTGCATCAGGAATGTTCGAGCCATCAGGCATATAGGCGCCGTTACCGACGAATGAGCGATGACCGATCGACGTGGGCTGCAAAATCATCCAGCCACCGCGCTGCTCTTCATCACCGATCATCGCGCCATCAGCAATAAAGCAGTCATCACCGAGCGTGAGAAGCTCCGGCACGATACCCTCGGCCGTAGAGATCTCGGAATCACGACCCACCTTCACGCCGAGGAAGCGCAGCCATAGCGGCACAAACACTGAGGCGTAGAGTCCGTGCAACTCATGCAGACTGCCGTCGAGAATCTGCCCCATGAACTTCTTGCGCCAGAAGACCATGCTGGTGACAGCGAATAGACCCGCTCTCTGTCGCGGCAAAAGATGTCGCAGCGCCGCCGTGACCAGCATTGTCACCACGACGAACAGCGCTCCGGCTGGCAGCGCCAGCAAGAAGATGTAGCCAAAGCCCGCGACCACGCCGATGTCGGACTCGAAGATATCCAGTGTGCGGGCGTCGACCCAGTCGATCAGCAGGAATGTAGGGAATGTGGGGAGGAAGAACAGCACCGACACAGCAATAGCGGTGAACGCGAACATCAGCGCAAGCAACCAGCGCCGCGCAAAGCCCACTTTGGGCCGCGGCGGGAGTGGCGCTGCGGACCGCTCGGTTTTGCGGGCAGGCGCGCCCTCCCAGATCTCGCCATCGGGCACTCTTTCACCTGCGCTGAGAGCGGACTGACCGCTGAGCTGCGCATAGTCGCCAACGCGGGTGTCATTCTCCATGACCGAGAACGACTCGACCATGGCCTCGCGGCCGATCTGCACGGGTCCAATGATCAGTTCGCCTCCGGATACACGAGCGTTCTCAATGTTGACCAAAGTGCCAAGGCCGGCACCGTCATCAATGGTGAGCAGCTCCGGGGCACCAATCGAGACGGTATCGATCATGACGTCACGACCGATGCGGGCGCCCAGAGCACGCAGGTACAGCACCATCCATGGCGTAGACGTCAGGAGATACACATCCGGCAATTCGGCGAAGCGCTGCGACAGCCACCAGCGGAAATACGTCACACCCCACAGCGGATATCGACCCGCTGACAAGCGGCCCGCAATCAAACGTTTGCCGATAATGGCGATGACCACATTGAGCACGCGTGCCAAGGCAAAGGCGGCGAGTGCGTAACCAATCGCCACAGCAATTCTGTCGCCCACGTCGCCAGTGAAACAGTGATAAACGAAGAATGGAGCCAGCCAGTCCGCAATGTTGAGCGTGATGAACAGAGGCAGCACGGCAGCCTGCGCCAGACCGCAGAGCCAGCGACGCGATGCCGGTGCTCGCGCATGAGCCGTACGCGTCTGCGCTGCATTCACATCACCCGCGGCGACCAGATGCTGCGTGCGTAATTGATCGAGTCGATCGGCCAATGCACCGAGGCGACGATCGCGATAGACATCCTGAACGCTGAGGGTTGCGTAAGCCGGGTCCTGGCGTAATCTCGAGACCAGTCGCGCTACGAGCAGAGAGTGTCCGCCGAGATCATCAAAGAAATCGGCATCCGTATGCAATGCGCTGCCAGGCAGAATGGCTTCGAGCGCTGCAAACAAGGCCGCTTCCGCCGGGCCACGCGGTGCTGCGGATTTCTGAGGACTGGTAGTGATGGCCAGCGGCATCGAGCGCAGCGCCTTCAGATTGATCTTGCCGGAGACCAGTCGCGGCATTTCACTCAGAAGCTCGAGATGCGCCGGCACCATGTAGCGCGGCAGCTTCGCCAACAGTGCCTGGCGTAACGCCATCCGGTCGAGAGATTGATGGCCTGTCGGCACGACAAAACCCACAAGTTCATCACTACCAGCGAACGGACGCAGCACTGCCGCTGCAGCACCGACGCCGGGTTGAGCCAATAACGCCGCAGCGATCTCACCGAGCTCGACACGAAAGCCGCGCACTTTGACCTGCTGATCGGCGCGACCCAGATAGTGCACCGGTCCGCCAGCATCAATACGCGCCAGATCACCGGTGAGATACATGCGCGATTCGTCTGCATCAGCCGCCACCGGGTTCGGCACGAAACGCGCTGCAGTGAGCTCGGGCTGCGCGAGATAACCACTGGCCAATCCCGGGCCGAATATGCACAACTCGCCCACCGCACCCACCGGGAGCGGCTGCAGGTTTTCGTCCACCACCAGCAGGCCGTAATTGGGCAACGGCCATCCAATGGTGACGGGCTCATTGGGATGCAGCTCGACGAGCGTGGCCGTGACAGAAGTTTCAGTGGGCCCGTAGCTGTTGAAGACACTGCGCCCGGCCACTTGCCCGGCCAGTCGCTGTGCCAATGCATCCGGACAGGCCTCGCCACCGAGATTGATCACGCGCAGGCAGCCTTCCGGCAGGTCGATGAGACTGACCAGCGTCGGCACTGCATGCAGTACCGTGATGCGCTCGCGCCGTAGCGCCTGCGCCAAGGCATCGGGATCGGCTACCACATCAGCCGGAGCGATCCACAGCGTGGCGCCGATGAGATAGGCAATCCAGATCTCCTCGAATGACATGTCGAAGGCGACTGAAAAGCCCTGGTAGACCCGATCATCGGCACGCACGCCGATGAGCTCATTCTCGGCACGCAGCAAATGGCAGATGCTGCGATGATGGATGACGATGCCCTTCGGCGTGCCGGTGGAGCCGGAGGTGTAGGTGACGTAGGCAGGATCGGTCGCATTCGGCAGTCGCGGCGCAGAGCGTGGGGCATCGTCAGCGAGCAGATCCTCGATGGCCCAGACCGGCAGCATCAGGCTGGAGAAATTTTTGGTGCATGGGTCGCAGGTCACCAGACCGATGGCGCCAGCCGCTTCGAGGCAGATGCGTACGCGCTCGACCGGAGTATCGGCGGTGAACGGTAACCATGCAGCACCGCTGGCCGTGATACCCACCTGTGCGACCAACAGATCGGAGCCGCGCGGCAGCAGCAGCCCGATGATCTTGCCCGGAGCAGCACCGAGCGCGGCCAGCGCGCCGGCCACTGAACCGGCCAGTGCATCCAGCTGGCGATAGGTGATTGAACGTTCGCCCCACTCCAGCGCGACATGGTCTGGGCATCGCGCCACGGTTGCGGCAAAGATCCCGGGCAGGGTTTCATCGCGCAGCAGATCAGGGCGCGCGGGACCGCGCAGCACGCCGGGTGACTGTGAATCAGGTTCCATAAATCAGGCCAAAGACATCAGCGTTCAGCCTACGCTGCAGGCCGTTGACTTGTTCAGAGGATCCTTAAGTTATGTGTGCTCCGATTTCAGGCCTTGAGCCATGACGCCCGAGCAACACCAAGCGACGCTGCAAAGCCTCGAGGAACAGTGGCTCGCCGTGACCGACGCGCGCCGCCCAGTCTTCGCCGGCATTATCATCGGCGCCATCGGTCACGAATTTGCAGCCCCACCAAGGAATACCCCGCCGACGACAGACCTCGGCGATGGCGAAAAGTTCCATATCGACCACATCGACATTCTGCGCACGCAGCCAGTCATCCGGTGCGCGCACGAAACTGTCGCCGGTGGCGCAGCAGACACCCGAATCCGCCGCAAAGATCTCGGAAGGCAACGTGCCACAGGGCGTCACGCCGCGCGGCGCGATCGGTTCGGCATCCATGTCGCGCTGAATCACGCGACCCACGGTGAGCAGGCCGTGCACACCGGCATGCAGCGCACCGGCAGTGCCGTAGTTCACCACCAGTTCGGGACGGAAACGCTCGATGGCCTCATGCGCAGCCAGCGCCGCATTGATCTTGCCGACACCGGAATGGATCAGCTGCACACCATCCGGCAGGGGCTGCCTTGACAACTCGCTTTCCAATGCGACGATGATGACAATCATGAGCATCCGACTCGACGACTATCTTCCCAGCGTAACGGACTTCCCC
>CAYFPW010000109.1:0-5791 GCA_964345055.1 uncultured Steroidobacteraceae bacterium
GACAACAACACGGCTGCGTTGCCGTCGAACCGCAGGAGCGAGCCGTCCGGACGGCGCACGCCAAAGCGCGTACGGACAACGACGGCGTCATAGACCTCGCCCTTCTTGACCTTACCGCGCGGGATCGCATCCTTGATGCTGACCTTGATGACATCACCAACGGTGGCATAGCGACGCTTCGAGCCACCGAGCACTTTGATGCACATCAACGTACGGGCTCCGCTGTTATCAGCAGCATTGAGCAGTGTTTGCAGCTGGATCATTGCTGCACCGCCCGCTCGACGATACCGACGAGCTTCCAGGACTTGTGGCGCGACAACGGACGGCAGGGAGCGATGGAAACCGTATCGCCCTCACGCGCTTCGTTAGCCTCATCGTGGGCCAGCAGCTTGGTGCGGCGACGGAGGTACTTGCCATAGGTCTCGTGGCGCACCAGGCGCTCAATGACCACAGCAATGGTCTTGTCCATCTTGTTGCTGACGACCCGGCCGGTCAGCGTACGCGCCGGCTTGGCAGCCGCTGCGCTGGTAGTGTTGGACTGGTTCATTTACTCCCTCCTGAGGCCGAACCCAGCACCAGCTTGACGCGCGCAATGTTGCGACGCACCTTGCTGAACTGATCCGGCTTGACGGCCTGACCCGTCGCACGCTGCACGCGCAGCGCGAATTGTTCCTTGCGGAGCTTGGCCAGCTCGGCCTTCAGCTCAGCGGACGACTTCTTGCGCAGTTCGGCGGCTTCCATCAACGCACCTGACGCTTCACGAATGTGGTGGACACCGACAGCTTGGCACCTGCCAGGCGGAAGGCTTCGCGGGCATCGGCCTCGCTAACCCCTTCCATCTCGAACAGCACCTTGCCGGGCTTGATCTTGGCAACCCAGTACTCGACGTTACCCTTGCCGGAGCCCATTCGAACTTCCAGCGGCTTTTTGCTAATTGGCACGTCAGGAAACACGCGGATCCAGATCTGGCCACCACGCTTGACGTAGCGGGCCATGGCACGACGAGCGGCTTCGATCTCGCGGGCAGTCATGCGGCAGCGGTCGGTTGCCTTGAGGCCGAAATCGCCGAAGGCCACAGTGTTGCCGCGCATCGCCAGACCGGTGTTCCGGCCCTTGAACTGCTTACGGTACTTGGTGCGTTTTGGTTGCAGCATTTGCTCAAATCCTCAATGCACGCTCAGGCGCCGGCCTCAGCAGGAGCAGCGGGCGCAGCCGCCTGGGCCGGAGCCCCTTCTGCCACAGCTTCGCTGGTCTTACCGAGATCCGCCTTGTCAAAGACCTCACCCTTGAAGATCCAGACCTTGACGCCGATGATGCCGTAGGTCGTACGTGCTTCGGCCAGACCATAGTCAATGTCCGCGCGGAAGGTGTGCAGCGGAATGCGGCCTTCGCGGACCCACTCCGTGCGAGCGATTTCAGAGCCGTTCAGACGGCCTGACATGCGCACCTTAACGCCCAAGGCGCCGCTGCGCATGGTGCTCATCACGGCGCGCTTCATGGCGCGGCGGAACATCACACGCTTCTCGATCTGCTGGGCCATGCCTTCAGCAACCAGCTGCGCATCCACTTCCGGCTTGCGGATCTCGGCGACGTTCAGTCGCACGTCATTGACCGGCAAACCGAGCAGCTTGGCGGTATCGATGCGCAGGCGCTCGATATCCTCGCCCTTCTTTCCGATCACGATACCGGGACGCGCAGTCTGGATGACGATGTTGACCGTCTTGGCGGCGCGCTCGATTGTGATACGGCTGACAGACGCATCCGCCAGCTTCTTCTTCAGGAACTCGCGCACCTGGAAGTCGGTGTACACCAGCGCCGGAAACTGACGCTTGCCCGCATACCACTTGGAAGACCACTCGCGGGTGATTCCCAGGCGTATGCCCAGCGGGTTGACTTTCTGGCCCATTGCTAGTCCTTCTTCCCGTCGCTGACCTGAACCGTGATGTGACTATTGCGCTTGACGATGCGGCTACCGCGGCCCTTGGCACGCGCATGCATGCGCTTCAGCACCGGAGCGGTGTCCACCATGATGCGGGACACACGCAGCTCGTCGATATCCGCTCCCTGGTTGTTCTCGGCGTTGGCAATGGCCGACTCGAGCACCTTGAGAACGATTCCAGCGCCCTTCTTGGGCATGAACTTCAGTGTCGCCAGCGCGCGACCGACCGGCTGGCCGCGAACAACGTCGGCGACCAAGCGGCATTTCTGCGGCGAGATGCGCGCATAGCGCAGGATTGCAGTGGCTTCCATGGTTCGTGCGCCTCTTGCTATGCCGAGACTTTCTTGTCGCCACCGTGCGACTTGAAAGTGCGCGTGGGAGCGAATTCGCCGAGCTTGTGACCGACCATGTTCTCAGAAACCAGAACGGGCACGTGCTGCTTGCCGTTGTGGATGGCAAGCGTAAGGCCAACCATTTCCGGCGTAATCATCGAACGGCGCGACCAAGTCTTGATCGGACGCCGGTCATTCTTGTTGCCCGCGACCTCGACCTTCTTGGCCAGGTGCAGATCGACGAACGGACCTTTCTTAAGGGAACGAGGCACGCTTATTTCCTCCGCTGCACGATCATGTTGCTCGTGCGCTTGTTGCGGCGCGTCTTCTTACCCTTGGTCTGCCAGCCCCAAGGGGACACAGGATGCGGGTTACCCTGACCAGGCTTGCCCTCGCCACCACCGTGCGGATGATCAACCGGGTTCATGACCACGCCGCGGACCGTCGGGCGGATTCCGCGCCAGCGCTTTGCACCCGCCTTGCCGTAGACACGCAGACTGTGCTCATCGTTGCCCACCTCACCGATGGTGGCGCGGCAATCGACATGCACCTTGCGGGTCTCGCCGGACTTCAGCCGCAGATAGGCATAGATGCCTTCGCGAGCCGTGAACTGGGCCGAGCTGCCGGCGGTGCGAGCCAACTGGCCGCCGCGACCGGGCTTCATCTCGATGTTGTGAACCGTGCTACCGACCGGGACGTGGCGCAGCGCCATCGCGTTACCAGCCTTGATCGGCGCATCGGAACCGGAGCGAATCTCATCGCCCGCCTTCATGCCCTTAGCGGCCAGAATGTAACGCCGCTCGCCGTCCGCGTAGCAAACCAGCGCGATGTGCGCGGTACGATTCGGATCGTATTCCAGACGCTCGACCTTGGCGGTGATGCCGTCCTTGTCACGCTGGAAATCGATGATGCGGTACTTCTGACGCGAACCACCACCGACGTGACGCGTGGTGATGCGGCCAAAATGGTTACGCGCACCCGTCTTGTTCTGGTGCACGGTCAACGCCTCGTGCGGCCCGCCCTTATGCAGGTGCTGGCGGCTCACGCGCACTACGAAACGTGCGCCCGGCGAGGTTGGTTTGAGTTTGATCAGCGCCATGTCGCTACCTCAGGAGCAGGCCTCAGGCCTTGCCCGCAGCCTCATAGTCGATGCTCTGGCCGTCGGCCAGACGCACATAAGCTTTCTTGGAGTCCTGCGTGCGACCCATCGTGCGACCGAAGCGGCGCACCTTGCCAGGCTCATTGACGGTCTGCACACCCACCACTTTCACGCCAAACATGAGCTCGACCGCAGCGCGCACCTCGGTACGCGTGGAGTCGCGACGAACTAAGAAGGTGTACTGATTCTGGTTCTGCTGGGCCTGCGACGTCTTTTCGGTGACGTGCGGGGCGAGCAGAACACTCATCAGACGCTCCTTGCCAGCAACGGCCTTCTTCGCCTTGGCAGCCTTAGCCGCCTTGAGATCCGTCACCTTGCTGACCTTGTTCTTCACTGCTGCGGCACTCATTGCAGGCGCTCCTCGATCAGCTTGACGGCACCCACGGTGGCCAGCACCTTGGCGTGGCTGGCGAGGCTCAGCGGATTGATCGACGCAGCGACCTGAACCTCCACATGAGGCAGGTTGCGCGCAGCCAGGAACAGCTTTTCGTCCTGGGCCTCAACCACGATGAGCACATCTTCCAGAGCCTGTGCCTTCAGATACTGGGCCAGCAGCTTCGTCTTGGGAGCGGCCAGCGGGATGTCGGTGGTGACCACCAAGCGATCCTGACGCAGCAACTCCGAAAGCATTGAGCAGATAGCGCCGCGATACATCTTGCGGTTCACCTTTTGCTCGAAGCTACGGGGCTTAGCGGCAAAGGCACGACCACCACCCACCCACAGCGGGCTGCGGATCGAACCGGCGCGAGCCGAACCTGTACCCTTCTGAGAGTGCGGCTTGCGGCCACCACCCCGGACTTCAGCGCGCGACTTCTGGGCCTTGGTGCCCGCACGGCCCGCCGCGCGATAGGCATTGACCACCTGGAAAACCAGCGCCTGATTGTATTCCTGGCCGAAGGTCTGCTCCGAGACCGTCAGATCAGCTCCGCCATTGGCGACTTTCAGCTTCATGTGCTACTCCGCCGCCTTATTTCTTGTTGGCCTTGGCCGGATTGGGTGCCTTGCCAGCCGGTGCCGCCTTGGTGGGCACCAACATCTTGCGCAGCGCGCGGCGAGCAGCCTTCACCGACGGACGGATGACGACCTGACCGCCCTCGGCACCCGGGATCGCACCGCGGATCAGGAGCAAATTGCGCTCCACATCGACGCTCACGATCTTCAGGTTCTCGGTGGTGCGACGCACCACGCCCATGTGACCCGACATACGCTTGCCCGGGAACACACGACCCGGCGTCTGACGCTGGCCGATAGAACCCGGAGTACGGTGCGAAACCGACACACCGTGCGTGGCATTGTGGCCACCGAAATTGTGCCGCTTCATGGTACCGGCGTAGCCCTTACCGATGGTGACGCCCGTGGCATCCACCAGCTGGCCGACGGTGAACAGATCCACCTTCAGCTCAGAGCCGTTCTTCAGGTCGGCGCCGTCATTGCCGGTGAGGCGGAACTCAAGGAGAGCCTTGCCCGGTGCGGAATTGGCCTTGGCAAAATGACCGGCAGCAGCCTTGCTCAGCAGCTGGGGACGCTTCTCGCCATAGGTGACCTGAACGGCGCGGTAGCCGTCCTTTTCAGCCGTCTTGACTTGCGTGACGCGATTCGGCAGCGCCTGGACAACGGTCACGGGCACGGATTCGCCCGCTTCGTTGAAGATGCGCGTCATGCCGCATTTGCGGCCGACCAGACCAATAGCCATCGTTCAGTCCTCTCTGTGACGCGCACTACGATTGGCACGCGTCGCATACTCAAAACACTGGCAAAGCGACTACAGGAGATCAGCAACGCAGACTGCGCTGCCGTGCTCTCGAGTGGTCTTGGCGGCTAGCCGCCAACCTCGCCCGGAACCGACGCCAGCACAAGGCCGGCGCCGTTTACCCAGGTATTGCCCGGGGGTGAAAAGGCCGCGCAGTATAACAGCAAACCTCGCGGCCACAACCCCCTTTCGAGGGCGTTTTTACCGCCCCGCAGGGCGCCTTCCTCAGTTCAGCTTGATCTGCACGTCCACCCCGGCCGGCAGCTCGAGACGCATCAGCGCGTCCACGGTCTTGTCGGTCGGGTTCAGGATGTCCATCAGGCGCTTGTGCGTGCGCATCTCGTACTGGTCGCGGGCATCCTTGTCGCCATGCGGCGAGACCAGCAGGGTGAAGCGCTCCATCTTGGTCGGCAGGGGCACCGGACCCTTGACGTTGGCGCCCGTGCGCTTGGCGGTGTCGACGATCTCGCGCGCTGAGTTGTCGATCAGACGATGATCGAAAGCCTTCAGGCGGATGCGAATGTTCTGGTTTGCCATGTGAATATGCTCCGCTTGATTACTTCAGGACCTTGGACACGACGCCGGCGCCGACGGTGCGACCACCTTCGCGG
>CAYFPW010000110.1:0-5784 GCA_964345055.1 uncultured Steroidobacteraceae bacterium
GCCGAAAGTCCGATCGGCCTCCGCCGCATTCTTGTTCTTCGCCTGGGCCAGTCCCAGCGTGATGTAGGCATCCTGCACAGGAATCTTTTTGAGCCCCTTGCCGATGCCCTGCTGAATCAATGCGGCGGCCTTTTCAGCATTGCCGAGGTTGAACAGGTAACTGGAGCCAACACCCACGAGGAGGTCACCATCGCCGGTGCGCTGGGCCTCGGCCTCAGCCTTGGCAACCCCATCTTTCTCCTGAGCCAAAGCTTTTTTGGCGGCCTCCAGGAGGCGCTCACTCTTGGCTTTCTCGCGCGAATCGGTCCAGACGCCCTTACCCAGACCCTGCTGCAGCGTGTTGACAGCCTCACCCGGATAACCCTGCTCCACAGCGAGCTGCGCCATTTCAGAGAATTGGTCGCTGCGCTTTAATGTGCCCACTTCGGCTTGGAGTCGATACACCTGTAGAAGCAGCCGCTCGTTGTTATGAGCTGACTTGATCAGAGTGATCATAGCATTGAGCCAGTAGTCAGGCTTCGGGTAGTAAGTCACCAACTTTTCGATGGTATGGCCCTGGCCAGAGTCGTCATTGCTCTTGCCCTGACACTCGTAGAGCATACGGAGCGAGTTCTCGGTGGGGCGCTGGCCACCACGCTCAGCACGTCCGACGACCTCCTGAGTCGCCGCGACACATTCCTTGAATTTACTCTGCCCGTAGTAAGCAGCGGCGATCATGTTGCGGGCTTCAGCTGTGTCTTGTCCGGCAGCAATGGCCTTCTGCGTCCATTCGATCGAAGCGTTGTAATCCTTCAGCTGATAGGCGATCTGCCCAAGAGTCGCAGTGAAAGCATCCTTCGCTTTCGGATTCACGTGTGGCGAGCCAACAACCTCCTTCAACAGAGGATATGCGTCGGCAAAACGCTTGGTCTGAGCGTAGCTGACAGCGAGGATCTGATTAATGATGAAATTGTCGTACTCGCTGCGGCCTTGGAGGGTCTGGGCCTCCTTGCACTTCGCAATGGCGTCGTCGAATTTCTTGGCCTCGTAAGAGTCGTTGCAGGCCTTCAGCGGCTTTTCCATTGCGCGGCTGACCTTCTCCTCCGCTGCCTGAGCCAGCCCGGCGGACAGCGACAAGGAAACAACCAGCAGTGCAGCTACGGTCTTCGATGATGTCAGCATTGACCACTCCAGCCAGAAAATGGCGAGTAAAACTTCATGCGGCTAATGGTAGCAACACCCGGAACCGTCGGCATCCGGGTGCCCCAGAAGCGAAGCGGACTCAGTCGTTCGCGAACTCGGCGGTATTGACGAAGCCAATCTTGGTCATGCGATTGCGCTGCGCGATCGCGAGCACCTTGGCGACCACTTCGTAACGCGCCCGGCGATCGGGACGGAAGTGAATCTCCGGCTGCGGATCCTTAGCGGCCTCCGGACGGAATGTGCGTTCCAGTTCCGGCAGGGTCATCACATGCCCGTTCCAGGCCACGGTGCCGTCGAAATCAACCTCAAGATCGATGATTTCGGGCTTGACCGGCGGAGGCGGCGGCGGATTCGCCGGCGGGGGCGGCATGTCCAGCTTGACGGCATGCGTCTGCACCGGCAGCGAAAGAATCAGGGTCACCAGCAGCACCAGCATCACGTCGATCAAAGGCGTGGTGTTGATCTCACACAATGACTTGGTATCGCCACCACTCTGCCCAACGCTCATTGACATCTGCTAATCCCCGCGCCCGAAATCCGTTATTTAGAACATGCGGCCACCGATGACCGCTCGGCAGCCAACCCTCAGCGCAGCGGCGTCCCGCGATCCGGCTCCGTGATGAAGCCCACGCGGATGATGCCACCACGTTGAATGCCGAAGATGACCTTGCCAACATCCTTGTACAGGGTGTTGACGTCACCCCGGATGTGGATCTCAGGCTGTGGCACCTTCAGTGCCAGCGGCTTGACGAGCTCGGTCAGTTCGCGGGTGTTCCCCACGCTCTGACCATTCCAGTACATCTTGCCGTCCGGCGTCACGGAGACCGTGACGTTCTCCGGCTTGGTCTGCGTCGGAATGTTGACCGCCTTGGGCAGATCCAGCTTCACCGTCTTGGTAATGATGGGAATGGTGATCAGGAAGATGATCAGCAGCACCAGCATCACGTCGACCAGCGGAGTCGTATTGATATCCGCTATGGCGCCGCCTTCATCGCCACCGCCTACACTCATTGACATAGCTGGCCCCTGCCCTTGCGACGGTCAGTGAATGGACTTACTTGCCGGCCGGCTTGTTGGCCGCGCCAGCCGAAGCAGCACCCGCATCAACGCGCGAACCGCTCAGCAGGTACGCGTGCAGGTCGCTGGCGAAGCTCTGCACCTCGCCCTGCAGAACCTTGTTACGCGACAGCAGCCAGTTGTAGCCAGCTACCGCCGGCACCGCGACCACCAGGCCGATGGCCGTCATCTGAAGAGCCTCACCGACGGGACCAGCCACTCGGTCGATGCTGGGCTGGCCAGACATACCGATGTCGATCAGCGCGTTCAGAATGCCCATAACCGTTCCGAACAGACCGATAAACGGAGCCGTTGAGCCCACCGTTGCGAGGAACGGCAGACCGCTGGCCAGGTTGCCGGTAACGGCGTCCGTGGCACGCTGCAGCGCCATGGTGACCCACTCATGCAGGTCAATGCGGTCCGTCAGGCGACCCTCGTGATGGGAGGCGGCGCGCAGACCGTCCTCAGCAATGTAGCGGAAGTCGTCACCCTTGCGAAGGCGCTCGACACCCTCTTTGATCGAGGAAGCCGTCCAGAATTTCTTCTCGACGTCTGCGGCGGCTTTCGCCATGTTCCGCTGGTCCCAGAGCTTGGTGAAGATGATGAACCACGAATACAGTGACATGAACACGAGGATGATCAGAGTAACCTTGCTGATCATGCCGGTATTCCACAGGGCTATCAGGCCATATGGGTTCGCGTTCGAGGTATTGGCGGCTGCGGCGAGTTCGGCTTCCATAACGATCCCTTTTTTACTATCCGGCACACCCGATCAGGGCGCCCTCAATTGTTGAAAACATCCAAACATACCAGAAAACAGAGCTAATTCTAAGACACCAACGCGATCACTTTTTCGTCAACGAGAAGCGGATCGGAAGGTTCGCACACATCGAAATCGGCTTGCCCGCCTTGGTGGCTGCGCGGTAACGACCGCCCTTCGCCACGCGGACACCGGCATCATCCAGAAGGCTGTAGCCCGACGACTCGGCTACCGAGACCGACTCGATCTTGCTCGCCTCGTCGACGCAGAGCTTCACTCGTACGACGCCTTCCTGCCCAGCCTGCTTCGCCGAGGACGGATACATGTCCTCGGGATTCGGTATGGACACTGGTTTGATCGCCGTATCAGGCACCACCGGAGCCGGCGGCGCAGGGGCACGGACTACTGGCACCGGCTGAGTCGTCACCTGCGCGATGGGCGGCGGCGGCGTATCCGGTGTCAGGTTGATCGTGATCTCAGGGGCCACAACCTGGACGGGCGGATGCTCCATCTCAGGCGGAGGCGGTGGAGGCGGCTTATCGACTACCTTTTCTTCCTGGATGATCGAGGTCTCGAGGGGCGGCGCAACGAACTTCACCAGAGCGTGACCCAAGCCGGCATTGAATGCCCAGATCAGAAAAATATGCACCGCGATAGCGCCCATCAGCACCATCGAACGGCGCTGTGAGCGCTTGGGATCCCTAGCAGCGTAATAGGACGTAGACATATCGTTGGAACTTCCTCACCAAGACCCCTGGTGAACTGAAAGCAACTTTAACCTCTGCACACAATCGTTACAACCACCCAGATACACCAGATTCATCGTGCTGCAAGCTGCAAAATCTTTACACAAATGTAGATGACAGCGCCCCATTAGTCTGGCAACGCGTCGGTCACGGCCCCCTTGGAGGCGCTGCTTACACTGCGCGCGTACTTAGCCAGAACACCACGAGTGGCATAGGGCTTGCGCGTCTTGTGCGTACGGAGACGGCGCTGCAGCTCGCTCGCTGCGACATCCAGCTGCAGCGTGCGGCGCTCGGCGTCAATGGCAATCCGATCGCCATTGCGTACGGCAGCCAGAGGCCCGCCGACTGCGGCTTCAGGCGTGACATGCCCGACCACGAAACCATGCGTGCCGCCGGAAAAGCGACCGTCTGTGAGCAAGGCGACCTTGTTGCCGAGCCCCAGGCCCATGATGGCGCCGGTCGGGCTCAACATCTCTCGCATGCCGGGCCCGCCCTTGGGCCCCTCATAACGAATGACCACGACATCTCCCGCCTTGACCTTGCCGGCCAAGATGGACTGGGTGGCCTGCTCTTCGCCATCGAACACCCGGGCCGTGCCCTCGAAACGCAACCCTTCCTTCCCAGTGATCTTGGCGACCGCGCCCTCAGGCGCCAGATTGCCGTAGAGCACAACCAGATGGCTGTCCTTCTTGATGGGATTGGAAAGCGGACGCACGATGACCTGATCGGCCGGGTAATCACGGACCTTCGCCAGATTCTGCGCCATCGTCCGGCCCGTCACGGTCAGGCAGTCGCCGTGCAGAAGACCGGCTGACAACAGCCGCTTCATCAGGGGCTGGATGCCACCGATGGCAATCAACTCCGACATTGCAAAACGGCCGCTCGGACGGAGGTCGGCAAGCACGGGCACCCGCTTGCCAATGCGTGTGAAGTCATCAAGACCCAGCCGAACACCGGCCGCGTGCGCCATCGCAAGCAGATGCAATACAGCATTGGTGGAGCCACCGAGCGCAATGATAACGGTGATGGCGTTTTCGAAAGCCTTGCGCGTCATGATGTCGCGCGGGCGGATTCCCGCCTTGGTCAGTTTGACCACGGCCTCGCCAGCGCGACGGCAGTCGTTATGTTTTTGTTCGCCCACGGCCTCCTGCGCCGAGCTGCCCGGAAGGCTCATGCCCAGCGCTTCGATCGCCGACGCCATGGTGTTGGCGGTATACATGCCACCGCAGCTTCCAGGGCCCGGGATGGCGGTTCGTTCCACTTCCAGCAACTCCGCGTCGGTGATCTTGCCCGCGGCGCGACTGCCAACGGCCTCGAACACTGAAATGATGTCACGGCGCTTGGCGCCCAGCTGGATGGTTCCGCCGTAGACGAATACCGCGGGCCGGTTCAGACGCGCAATTGCGATGGCGCAGCCGGGCATGTTCTTGTCGCAGCCACCAATGGCAACAATGCCATCGAAGCCCTCTGCCCCGGCAACGGTCTCGATTGAATCGGCAATGACCTCGCGTGACACCAGCGAGTAACGCATGCCCGGCGAGCCCATCGAGATACCATCCGAGACGGTGATCGTATTGAACAGCACAGCCTTGCCACCGGCTGAATTGGCCCCGGCAGCTGCCTCATGGGCCAACACATCGATGTGCGTGTTGCAGGGCGTCAGGTTGGACCACGTGCTCGCAATGCCGATCTGTGGCTTGGCGAAGTCAGCATCCTTGAATCCCACGGCCCGCAGCATGGCGCGCGCCGGAGTCTGCTTGATTCCATCCACCACAAGGCGCGAATAAGCGCGCGGATCCACTTTCTTCGTCATGCTCTATCCTCGGAAAGACTTGAAAATCATTGTGCCCGTTGGCGACTCATGCGCACGAAACCGATGCCGCCGGCAACGGCCAACATCGCGGGCAGCGTCAACGCTGCCATGCCCCATCCACGCTGCCAGAACTCCAGCAGCTCATAACAGGCCATACCCAGAGGCGGCGCTAGCAGCCCGCGCACTCCGGTCAGCGTGACATTCACACCCATGTAATGCTGCGCCTG
>CAYFPW010000111.1:0-1519 GCA_964345055.1 uncultured Steroidobacteraceae bacterium
GTCAGTGAGCGGTAACCCGGCGCGGCCGAATCCACGGTGAAGGTTTCCGATGCGGGCTTGAACTGCACGCAGGTGGAAGGCACACCCATGAGCCGCACGCCCTTGCGCCGTACGTCGAATTGCTGGTGCACGTGACCCCAGCAGAGGGCGCGCACAGCCGGATAGCGGTCGGTGATGGCCAGCAGTTCAGTGCCATTCCGCAGCCGGACTTCCTCCAGCCAGCCGGTGGCCAGCGTGACCGGATGATGGTGCAGCGCGACCAGGACATGACGTGCGCCGGCATCCATGACAGCCCGTTCGAGCCGCTGCAGTTCAGCGTCCGCCAGGTGGCCGAACACCTCGCCGGGCACCACACTGTCGAGCATCACGATTCGCCAGTTGGCCAAGTCCACCTGACCGCCGAGCTGGAAGGGCGCGCTGGCCAGTGCCGTGGCACAGGCGCTCAGATCATCGTGATTTCCGGGCAGGCAGTACACCGGCTTGCCCAGCGCACCAAACAGCGTGCGCACATGCGCATAGCCGCCGGCATCGTCATGCACCAGATCGCCGGTCAGCAGCAGCGCATCGACATCACGGTGATGCGCCTGCGCATGGGCGAGCACCGCGCGCAGCGACTCGTAGTTGCAGATGCCCTTGAGCGTGGCGCCAGGGTCGCTGACAAGGTGGGTGTCGGAAAACTGGAGTAGACGCAGCGGAGGTGTCATGGGGAGCATGCGATCGATCCGGTGCATCCGGGGTTGCCGCGCGACGCAATAGATGGTGCGCCGCGCGGCAGATGCCGGACGTTGTTGACTGAGTCGAACTCAGTAACGGTATGAGTCCGTCTTGTACGGACCTTCGCGATGCACGCCGATGTAGGTGGCCTGTGCGTCGGTGAGCTCGGTGAGCTGCGCATTGAGCTTCTTCAGCTGCAGGCGCGCCACCTTCTCGTCCAGATGCTTGGGCAGCACGTGTACGCCCACCGGGTACTTCTCGCTGTTGGCGAACAGTTCGATCTGCGCCATCGTCTGGTTGGCGAACGAGGAGCTCATCACGTAGCTCGGATGGCCCGTGCCGCAGCCGAGGTTCACCAGCCGGCCCTCAGCCAGCAGGATGATGCGCTTGCCATCCGGGAAGATCACATGATCCACCTGCGGCTTGATGTTCTCCCACTTGTACTGCTTCAGCGACGCGCAATCGATTTCGTTGTCGAAGTGGCCGATGTTGCAGACGATCGCCTGGTCCTTCATCTTTTTCATGTGCTCGTGGGTGAGCACATGGAAGTTGCCGGTGGCGGTGACGAAGATGTCGGCCTTGTCGCAGGCGTAGTCCATCGTCACGACGCGATAGCCTTCCATCGCGGCCTGCAGCGCGCAGATCGGGTCGATCTCGGTGACCCAGACCTGTGCCGACAGCGCACGCAGTGCCTGTGCCGAGCCCTTGCCCACGTCACCATAGCCGGCCACTACCGCGATTTTGCCGGCAACCATGACGTCGGTGGCGCGTTTGATGCCGTCCACCAGTGATTCGCGGCAGCCGT
>CAYFPW010000111.1:1529-5700 GCA_964345055.1 uncultured Steroidobacteraceae bacterium
GCTCTTGGTCACCGAGTCGTTGACGTGGATGGCCGGGAAGGCCAGCAGGCCGTCCTTCGCCATCTGGTACAGGCGCTTCACGCCGGTGGTGGTCTCTTCAGAGACACCCTTCACGGCCTTCAGGCGTGCGGAGTACCAGTGCGGATCCTTCTTCAGTTGCGCCTTGATGCTGGCGAAGAGTACTTCCTCTTCCTCGCTGCCCGGGTTGTTGAGCACGCCCAGGTCGGTTTCAGCACGCGTACCCAGATGCAGCAGGAGCGTGGCGTCGCCACCGTCATCGAGAATCATGTTGGCATGCTGGCCGTTGGGCCACTCGAAGATGCGGTGCGTGTAGTCCCAGTATTCCTTGAGCGACTCGCCTTTGTAGGCGAAGACCGGTGTTCCGCGTGCAGCAATCGCTGCGGCCGCGTGATCCTGCGTGGAGAAGATGTTGCAGGATGCCCAGCGCACCTGCGCACCGAGTGCCTGCAGCGTTTCGATGAGCACCGCGGTCTGGATGGTCATGTGCAGCGAGCCGGTGATGCGCGCGCCCCGCAGCGGCTGCAGCGGCGAGAACTCCTCGCGGATGGCCATCAGGCCGGGCATCTCGGTCTCTGCAATGGCGATTTCCTTGCGGCCCCAATCGGCGAGCGACAGGTCGGCAACGTGGAAATCGTTTTTTGGAGCAACGGTCTTGGCAACAGCAGTCATGGTTCCAACTCCAGTTGGTGATGAGCGCGGTTGGCATTTTGCCGGCGGTCCCGAGCCTGGCAGGGCGGGCGGTGATTCCGCCCCCCTGTCGCAGCGCCCCTCGGGTGCCGGCCTGCCGCTCATGCGGCTAAAAAAATCTCGCGAAGCCGATTTTAGCGGCGAGCAACCCGCTTGCGCGACTTGCGGGCGGCATCGGCCGCCAGCGCCTGCGCCTTGTCGGTGCGCTCCCAGCTGAAGGCCTCTTCCTTGCGGCCGAAGTGGCCGTAGGCAGCCGTTTGCTGATAGATCGGGCGGGCCAGATCGAGCATCTCGCGCAGGCCGTACGGCGTCAGGTCAAAGTGACGGCGTACCAGTGCGGTCATGTCCTCGCGGCTCAGCGAACTGGTACCGAAGGTTTCGACCATGATGGAAGTCGGCTCGGCCACGCCGATGGCATAGGACACCTGCACCTCACAGCGCTCGGCCAGGCCGGCAGCCACGATGTTCTTGGCGACGTAGCGCGCAGCATAGGCTGCCGAGCGATCCACCTTGGACGGATCCTTGCCAGAGAAGGCGCCGCCGCCGTGGCGGGCATAGCCACCGTAGGTATCGACGATGATCTTGCGGCCGGTCAGGCCGCAGTCGCCCACGGGTCCGCCGACCACGAAACGACCGGTCGGGTTGATATGGAACTGCGTCTGCTTGGTGATCCAGCGCTTCGGCAGCACCGGCAGGATGATCTCTTCCATGACCGCGTCGCGCAGCTTGCTGGTGGAGATGTCGTCGCTGTGCTGGGTCGAGAGCACCACGGCCTCGATGCCCACCGGCTTGTCGTTCTCGTAGCGCAGAGTGACCTGGCTCTTGGCGTCGGGGCGCAGCCACTTGAGTTTGCCCTTCTTGCGCACATCGGCCTGACGCTTCACGAGGCGATGTGCCAGCGTGATCGGCGCGGGCATCAGCACATCCGTCTCGTTGGTGGCATAGCCGAACATCAGGCCCTGATCGCCGGCGCCCTGCTTGCGCTTGGACTTGCGGTCCACGCCCATGGCGATGTCGGGCGACTGCGCACCGATGATGTTGATGACCGCGCAGCTGGCGCCGTCAAAGCCCATGTCCGAGCTGTTGTATCCAATGTCGAGGATGGTCTTGCGCACCAGCTTCTCGAGGTCGATCCAGGCGCTGGTGGTGATCTCGCCGGCGACGATGGCGCAGCCTGTTTTCACCAGCGTTTCGCATGCCACGCGCCCGGACGGATCGTCCTTGAGGATGGCATCCAGAACTGCGTCGGAGATCTGGTCGGCAACCTTGTCAGGATGCCCTTCGGAAACCGACTCGGAGGTGAACAGGTAGCTGTTAGACATGCGTGATCTAGCGCCTTTTTCGAGGGTCAAAATGAGCGCGCAGTATATCCTCTGGCCGGGTTCCTACATAAGTCTTCGTTTCTCGGATTGCCCGCTCCGCGGCCGTAGGGGACAATGCGCGCCCCTCCGAGCCCCGAGCCCTCCGATGACGACCCCGACGCCCGACCGCCGCGAACTGGCCAACGTAATCCGCGTTCTGTCCATGGATGCCGTCCAGAAGGCCAATTCCGGGCACCCCGGCGCGCCCATGGGCATGGCCGAAATGGGGACGGTGCTGTGGCGCCAGTTCCTCAAGCACAACCCGGCCAACCCGCACTGGTGGGATCGTGACCGCTTCGTCCTGTCCAATGGTCATGCCTCGATGCTGCTGTATTCGCTGCTGCATCTGACTGGCTATCCAGTGGCCATGGACGAGCTGCGTAATTTCCGTCAGCTCGGCAGCCGCACTGCCGGCCACCCAGAGCATGACGTGGCGATGGGCATCGAGACCACCACCGGTCCGCTGGGACAGGGCTTCGCGAATGCCGTGGGCATGGCGCTGACGGAGAAGATTCTCGCCGCGCAGTTCAACCGCCCGGGACTGCCGATCGTCGATCATCGCACCTGGGTGTTTCTCGGCGACGGCTGCCTCATGGAAGGCATCTCGCACGAGGCCGCTTCGCTGGCCGGCACTTGGCAGCTTGGCAAGCTGGTCGCGCTCTATGACGACAACGGCATCAGCATTGATGGCAAGGTGACCGGCTGGTTCACCGACGACACGGTGAAGCGTTTCGAGAGCTATGGCTGGCGCGTGATCCGCGACGTGGACGGTCATGATCCCGCGGCACTCGAAGCCGCGATCCGCGCTGCCACAGCCGATGATTCACGTCCGACGCTCATCTGCTGCCGCACGGTGATCGGCTATCCGGCGCCGACGCGCGGCGGTACCGCCAAGGCGCACGGCGAACCGCTGGGTGCCGAGGAAATCGCCGCGGTGCGCGCGCACATCGGTTGGTCGGCGCCGCCCTTCGAAGTGCCGCAGCCACTGCGCGATGCCTGGAACTGCGAACGCAGTGGCCGTGCCGCGGAGGCTGCCTGGCAGGCGCTGTTCGCCCGTTATCGCGCCGAGCATCCGGCGCTGGCCGCAGAGTTCGAGCGTCGTATGCAGGGGCGTCTGCCGGCGAACTGGGAAGAGGTTCGCACTACGACGCTCGCCGCTGCTGCCGCTGTCACGGCAGCGCAGGCCACGCGCGTATCGTCGCAGAATGCGCTGAATGCACTCGGGCCGATGGTGCCGGAAATGCTGGGCGGCTCGGCCGACCTGACCGGCTCGAACAACACGCTGCGCAAGGATTCGCGCGCGGTGACTGTGGCCGATTTCAGCGGCAACTATCTCTACTATGGCGTGCGCGAATTCGGCATGAGCGCCATCATGAACGGTCAGGCACTGCACGGCGGCGTACTGCCCTACGCAGGCACTTTCCTGACCTTCTCCGATTACGCCCGTAACGCGGTGCGCATGGCTGCGCTCATGCGTCAGCGTGTGGTGCACGTCTACACGCATGATTCCATCGGCCTGGGCGAGGACGGACCGACTCATCAGCCGGTCGAGCACACGGCCAGCCTGCGACTGATGCCCAACCTCAGCGTGTGGCGGCCCGCCGACGGGCTCGAGAGTGCAGTCGCCTGGCTTGCGGCCGTGGAGCGTGAAGAGGGCCCCACCTGTCTGGTGCTTACCCGCCAGGCGCTGCCGCAACTTGTCACGGCTGCTCAGGCGCCGCACGTAGCGCGTGGTGGCTATACGCTGCTCGACTGCAGCGGTACGCCTGAATGTCTGGTCATTGCCACGGGTTCCGAAGTTTCGCTGGCTCTCGAGGCCGTGCGTGCTGCGCAGGCCCAGGGGCGCCGTGTGCGTCTCGTCTCCATGCCCAGCTGCGATGTCTTCGATGCCCAGGATCCCGCCTGGCGCGAATCCGTACTGCCCTCGGTCGTGCGGCGTCGTCTGGCCGTCGAGGCCGGTGCGACCGGGTTATGGTGGCGCTATGTCGGCAGCGAAGGTCGCGTGATGGGCATCGACGAATTCGGTGCCTCGGGCAAGGCGGCGGAACTGTTCAGCAAGTTTGGCCTGACCGCCGACAAAGTGCTGGCCCAAGTATTAGAAT
>CAYFPW010000112.1:0-5692 GCA_964345055.1 uncultured Steroidobacteraceae bacterium
TGGTTGAAGAACCACCATTCCCAGACGATGTTGCCCTTCATGTCCACTTCCACCAATGCATCGACCTGCGCGCCGTTGTATGGCCCGTTCTTCGGGTCGGCACCGGCGGCAATGGCCTGCTCCTGGGTGATGGTGCGGTTGGCGATGAACACGGTGGTTGGCGCATTCAACTTCTTGTTGAAGATGCGGATGGCGTCATGGTGTGGGTTGTAGTCGGCGCGCTTCTCCACGTACTGCCAGACCACTTTCCCGTCCCAGTCGACCTCCTGGATTCGCGGCAACTTTGCCTGCGCATCACGATCGGAGCTGAGTACATGCCCATCGGGCAGTAGTTTCGGATTCTGGCCGGCGGGCCATGTGTGCACCACCTTGCCTTCCATATCGATCAAGTAGGCGGTTCCAAAAGCGCCAAAGAATGTGTAGCCGTTATAGGCACGGGCCTTGTCCCAGTAGCGGAATTCAGTTGGCCCCTGGATCTGCTCGATCGCCTGCAGCGAATTCGCCAGCATCAGGACGCCGGCTGCGGCGGCCATTGCCAGGCTGGCGCGTCTCATCAAACGCTTCTGGAACATGTTCCCTCCTCGTAATGTGTTCTTGTCATGTCGGGTGTGACCCGTCGCGCAGTGTACGCCGCGACGGCCGGTGGAGCGATGCCCGAGCGGCACAGCTCGCGGGAAGGGGATCGGTCAAATCAGTCGGAGTCTTCCGCACTGCGCTCCGCTAGGTAGCGCAGCTCTTTTTCCAGTGCCAGCCGCCACGGCAGACCTTCGGGATCATGGCGTCCGCAGCCCACCTGAGTCGCATAGCCGGGATACGCGGCCGTGCGATACGGGTCATCCTGCTGCCGCACCGGGGGCGGGCAGGGCTTGTCACCATCCAGTTCGAGAGGAAATAGCCAGCAGGTGAAGGGTTTGTAGATCCACGGATGTTCCCCGCGTCCGCGCGCCAGTTTTTCCAGCTCGCAGAAGCCCACTGAATCGGCGAATACGCAGCGTGTGCGTGGGAAGTGCGCCGGAAACCCTGGATTTTTGTACTCATGAGGGCGTGTGGCCGTCTTGCGGCCCAAATGTTCGCCGTTCCAGTGGCCTTCAACTATATAAGTATCCGGCAGCAGGGCGCGCAATGCGGGTTCCTGCTGCACAACGGCGTGCAGCGCGGCTTCCTCTTCAGAATCGAGGTACACGCCGTCATGGCAGCACATGGCCTCGCAGGCGCGGACGTTGCAGCTCTTGAGGCGAAGCTCCATCCGTGGGAAAGAGCGGCTACTGCGAGCGGGTCGAGACGCTCGTGCCCACGGCCCGATTCTGCGACTGCGCGATGGTGTTTCGCCAGGCGCTGGTCGACTCCATCCAGCTGCGGATGCGGCGGGCGTCGGCGATGCGCGTGTACTTGCCGACGGAGTCCAGCAGTACGATGACCACATCGCGCCCCTGGATGGTGGTCTTCATCACCAGACACTTGCCACCCTCGGAGATGTAGCCCGTCTTCTGCAGGGTGATGTCCCAGCCTGGGTTGCGCACCAGCAAGTTGGTGTTTACGAACTGCACCTCTTGCTTGCCGGAGCGGATGCTGAACTTGGGGTCGGTCGAGTAATGGCGCATCGCGGGCTGTTGGGCAGCGGCATTGACCAGCCGGGTGAGGTCCTGGGGACTGGCAACATTCTGGCTCGACAGCCCGGTGGGCTCCACGAAATGGCTGTGGTTCATGCCCAGCGCTGCCGCTTTGGCGTTCATGGCCTTTGCCAGCGCCGGCACGCCGCCCGGGTAACTGCGACCCAGCGCGTTGGCGGCGCGATTTTCGGATGCCATCAGGGCCAGATGCATCATTTCCGCGCGCGTCAGCCGTGTGCCCACGGCGAGGTGCGAGCGATTACCCAGCGTGGCGCGTTGGTCGTCGGCCGTGATGGCTAGCATTTCGTCCATCGGCTGGCCCGCTTCGAGCACCACCAGTGCCGTCATCAGCTTGGTAATGGATGCGATAGGCACAGCCTCGTCAGGCCGACGCGACAGCAAAACGGTGGATGAGGCGGTGTCGAGCACCAGCACCGAAGCCGACTTGATATCCGGCATGACCGGCTTCTTCGGGGCGACGGTCTTGGCGTGAGCCGGAAGGTTTGCAGCCAGCACACACAGTGCCAGCAAGGACAGTGAGCGAGAGATCTTGAGGCGCAGCATAAGCGGCGAGTTTATAGCAGACTTTTTTAATGCCAGAAACTGCGACTGTACACCCGGCTGGCTGGGGCTACACTGAAGGCGACTCCTTCAGTCGAAAATGCCGGAGCACCGATGGTTCGTACGATCGTGGCAATACTCACTTTCTCACTGCTCACTGCCTGCTCCAGCAAGACTCCAAGGTCAGAGGTTGGTGCCGGCAACATTCCGCGGTTGGAATTCGAGCGCTTTCGACTGGGCAACGGTCTGGAAGTCATCATCTCTGAGGATCATCGGTTGCCGCTGGCCGCGGTGAATCTCTGGTACCACGTGGGTCCGGCCAATGAGCGGCCCGGACGGACCGGCTTCGCGCACCTGTTTGAGCACATGATGTTCCAGGGCAGTCGGCATGTGGGCTCTGATCAGCACTTCCCCCTGCTCGAGGGCGCCGGCGCCACGAATATCAATGGCAGCACCGACTTTGATCGCACGAATTACTACGAGACGGTGCCTTCCAATGAACTGGAGCTGGCGCTGTGGATCGAGAGCGATCGCATGGGCTTCCTGCTCGACACGCTTGATCAGGCGCAGCTCAGTGGCCAGATCGATGTGGTGCGGAATGAGCGGCGGCAGAGCATCGAAGGCACGCCGTATGGCATCGTCGAGGAAGAGCTCTGGCATCAGCTGTTTCCGCCTGATCACCCCTACCACGCGAACGTGATTGGCTCGCACGCCGACATTGAGTCGGCCAGCCTCGAGGATGTACGGCAGTTCTTCCGTGATTACTACACTCCCAATAATGCCAGTCTGGCGATCGTGGGTGATGTCGATGCGCGGCAGGTTCGGGCGCTGGTCGAGCGCTACTTTGGTTCGCTCCCGGCGGGCAAAGAGCCCCCGCGGCCGGTACCGCAGCCCACCACGGTGACGAGTGAGAAGCGTGTGCAGATTACCGACGAGGTGGAACTGCCGCGCGTGTACATGGGCTGGCAGACGCCGCGGATCTTTGAAGCCGGCGATGCCGAAGCCGATCTGCTGGCGCACATTCTGGGTGGCGGCAAATCCAGCCGTCTGTATCGCCGCCTCGTCTACGACATGCAGATCGCACAGGATGTTGAGGTCACTCAGGACTCACTGGGCTTGGGATCGGTTTTCATGGTCTCGGCCACCGCTAAGCCGGGTGTCGAGCTGGCCAAGATCGAAGCAGTCATTGATGACGAACTTGCCGCCATACAAAAGGAGGGCCCGGCGGACGAAGAGCTGTTGCGCGCCCGAAATATCATCGAGACCCGCACCCTCAGCAGCCTGGAAACGCTGGGTGGCGGCGACGGCGTCGCGGACCGGCTCAACCTCTATAACCACTACACCCACGATCCCGACTTCCTGCGCACCGACATGGAGCGCTATCAGCATGCGACCGTGGCATCGGTGCGTGCGCTCGCGCAGCAGCTGACGCGCAATTCCCGTGTGATCGTGGAGGGTATTCCGGGCACTAAAGTGCTCGCTGATGTGCCGCGGCGGCAGCCCGTGGCGGCCAAGGCCGTTGCCGCAAAGCGCGGTGTGATGGGTAAGGCCGCGTCCTCGACTGAGGATTGGCGTGAGCGGCGGCCGGCCGCGGCGCCGATCGGCCCATTGAAGCTGCCCGCTGCTCAACACTTCACGCTGGATAACGGGCTGAGCGTGTACTTGGTCGAGCAGCATCAGCTGCCATTACTGTCGGCACGCCTGGTGGTGCTGCATGGAAGCGATGCTAATCCGCAGGCGCTGCCGGGACTGGCGGCCTTCACCGCCGATATGCTCGATGAGGGCACGGCGCATCGCCCGGCGCTTCAGTTGGCCGCCGATCTCGACCGCATTGGCGCCAGTCTGAGGGTTGGCAGTTCCAGCGACACCATCAGTCTCAATCTCGGCGCGCTACGCCGCAACGCCAATGTCGCATTCGAATTGCTGGCCGATGTGGCCTTGCATCCGGCCTTCGATGCCAAGGAACTGGAACGGGTGCGCAACATACGCCTGACCGACTATAAACAGGCGGCCGATGAGCCGGAGGTGCTGGCAGCGCGCGCCTTCGATCGTGCGCTGTATGGTGCGGCGCACCCATATGGCTATACCGAAGAGGGAACGGCAGCGTCGCTGACGGCTATTCAGCGCCAAGACCTGCAGCGCTTCTGGGCCGCCGGCTTTGTGCCAACGCGTGCGGCGCTGGTGGTCAGCGGCGATATCACCGCCGATGAACTGCGCGCACTGGCCAGCCAGCATTTCGGCGCATGGCAGGGCAGCGGGGCACCGTTGGCGGTGCCTGCCGTGCCACCATCGGGCCCGCGCCAGGTGCTGCTGATCGACAAGCCGGGTGCGCCGCAGTCCATATTGTCCATTGGCCAACAGGGAGTGCCGCGCGCTTCCGCTGACTATGTGCCGCTGGAGATTATGAACAATGTGCTCGGTGGGCTGTTCTCCAGCCGCATCAACCTCAATCTGCGTGAGCAACACGGCTACAGCTATGGCGTGAGTTCCGGCTTCGAATACCGCCGCGGTCCCGGGCCCTTCAGCGTGGATGGCAGCGTGCGCACCGATGCCACCGCCGCTTCAGTGCGCGAAGTGTTCCGCGAGTTCGACCGTATCCGCAGTCAAAGTGCGACTGCGGCAGAGCTGTCACTGGCGAAGGATTCCTGGACCCGGTCACTGGCCGCTAATTTCGAAACCACGGCGCAGTCAGTGGCCAGCATCGCGCCACTATTCGTGCACGGTCTCCCGCAGGATTACTACGTAAAGCTGCCGCAAAGCATCGAGAGCGTCAGTGCCGCTGACGTGCAGCGCGTGGCCATGAGGTATCTGGATCCGGCGCACATGACCGTGGCGGTGGTCGGCGATCGCAAACGCGTCGCAAAAGGACTCACGGCGTTGCAGTTCGGTGCGATCCAGCTGCGCGACGCTGATGGCAGTCCGATACGCTGAAACAAGAAAGGCCCGGTGATTAGCCGGGCCTTTGAGGAAAGCGGCCCGCGTGTGTCAGCTCACGGGTTAGTCCATTGCCGCTTTCTTACTACGAAGCTTACTCGTCTTTGCGCCCGAGGCAAGGGGGTCGTGAATCTCTGGCGTCGGTTCATACAGTGCTCGGCGCAGGAATCGGGTCTGACGCGGAGGTCGTTCCGCGTCGGCCAATGCTTTTTTGTTCTTCTTCCATTGCAGACGCTGTGTTGCCCGCCGCCTGATTCTTGCACTGCCTCGGTGAGTTCCGCCACCGCCGAGGACACTCTGCATGCAGAGTTGCGCGGCTGCGCAGCTGCGCAGTTAGAATCAGACCATGTCAGTCGTACTTATTATGGGTGCCAGCCGCGGCATCGGACTGGAAACGGTCAGGCAGGCGCTCGCCGCCGGTCATACGGTCCGCGCCATGGCGCGCTCGGCATCGGCCATTCCCCTGCAGCATCCGCTTCTCGAGAAGGTCTCGGGCGATGCGCTGGTGGCAGAGGATGTGCGCCGCGCGCTGCAGGGCGTCGAGGTGGTCATTCAGGCCCTCGGCATCCGCAATAGCGACCTGTTCC
>CAYFPW010000113.1:0-5646 GCA_964345055.1 uncultured Steroidobacteraceae bacterium
CGATCGCGTTGCTTGATCTGCCCTATCAAAGATGGAGTTACTTGCGACGCCTGCGTATGACCAAGCAAGAGGTTCGCGATGAGATGAAAGACATCGAGGGCCGTCCAGAAGTGAAGCGACAGGTTCGGCGTAAGCAACGCGAGATGAGTCGCGGGAAGATGATGAAGAAGGTCGCTGACGCTGACGTGGTCATTGTGAACCCGTCCGAATTCGCGGTAGCGCTGGAGTACGATGAGGCGCGGAATCCGGTTCCTATCCTGTTGGCCAAGGGACGCGGCGATGTGGCCAAAGAGATCAAGGAGCAGGCCAAAAAAGCCGGTGTTCCTTTGGTCTCTTCGCCGCTGCTGGCGCGCGCCATCTATTTCACCACGGAGCTTGATCGTACGATTCCGGAAGGGCTCTATCGGGCCGTTGCGGTCGTGCTGGCCTACGTTTTCCGTATGAGCGCACTGACGCCGAATCTGCAGGCACCCGAGCTGCCCAAGGCGGATGTTCCGCCGGAATTTATGTTTGATGAGTATGGTCGGCCGCTGGAGGGTGAGTCGACATGAGCGACCCAGCTTTAGAGCCACTAGATGGTGACGTTGTCACCGTTAATGCCAGGAAGCAGCTCCTCAGCGGTAATGCGCCGGTGCTGGTCTTATGTGCGACATCGTCCGGCTTGTTGTCAAAGCGCTCGCGCGAGTTGATCAAGAGCCTGCGAACAGATGGCGCGCGCACTGAATTTCACGCACCGGATGAATCGGATACGGTGCTGAAATCCGCAAACCGATTGCTGGCCGACATGCCCCTCGAGCGACTCTATGAAGGGACCGAGCAGCAAGCGTTGCGGATACTCGTCATCGATGACGGGGAAAAGATCACTGACCTTGAGGTCTCTTCCCTGCGCCGTCTGGTCGAAGGGCTGCGCGGCACCGCATTGCGTGTTGTTGTGCTCGTCAAGCACGCCGGCTCCCGCTTGAGTGAACTGCCAGTCGCTGGATTGGGCGCGCGCGCGCTCGTGTGGGATCTGGAAAGCCCAATCGGGGAGCTCCGGCGCCTGGACCAGACAACTGATGATACGGTGCGCCGCGCTAGAACGATTCACCAGGGTTTGTCCCAGCCGCTGACAGCAGGGATAGATGATCCGGCTGATCTCTCTGAGTCTGGGGATATTCTGGCGGAGCTGGCTCGCGAACGCTCAGATGCGGGGGCTGTCATGCACGCTGGATCGCGTCGTATGCGTGCGGTTTGGATCGCAATGCTGGGCGTGGTAATTGTTCTGCTCGGCACGCTGGGGGTGGTCCGGTGGATGACTGACCAGAAGGCGGCGGCGTTGCTGATGGTCTACGACTGCGGGCTGCAGCCTGATCGTGAATCGGTGCAGGCTCTCATTGATCAGCTGGGGCAGGGGATCCCCACTCGCATCAGCGAACAGCTCGGCCGCTACCGTCTCGAGGCGGGGCCGTTCAAGGGAAAGGCCGCAGCCGAAGCAGTTCGTGAGCAGATCTGGCGGATCGGGGCCTGCCATGTCGCACCGATCATCGTGTCGGCTGCGCCTGATGTATCCCGTGGAAATGGAGGTTGATGGTATGTCTGATCCAATGGATGGCGACTCTAAGGGAGCTGCCGGTGCCGCCGCGGGGGTATTCAAGTCTGCCGAAGTAGCGCCGCACAAGTTGAATCCCGGGACCAATTCCGCGGTGTCGGACGTTGCGGTTGATCGGGATGCCGAGCTGGTCTCGCACCATTCAGTTGATAGCCCCGCTCTGCCACAGGCGTCTGCGACGCCCAGTGAAGATTCCGGTACGGCCGCAGTGACGCAGGTGGTGACCAGTGCCACCGACCAGCTTCAGGCCTCTGTGGCCAAGGCGGATGCCGCAATCCGTTCTATTGAGGAGCGGCAGATGGCACTTGAGGAGTCATTCCAGAAAGCTGAAGCAATGGTGGCTGAGGTCGCCCGCATGAGTGCCTCCATGAGCCTCAATGACGATCTGCGTAAACGTATTGCAGCCACCATCAAACGCACGCGTGGTCTGCGCGAACACCTCAAGTAGAAGAGAGTGCTGCGATTTCGCGGTACATCGATGGAGAGAATGCCATGAACGAAGAAGTCAAACCCCAGGATGCCGTGGTCGATAACCAAGAAGTGGTGAGCCCACTCGAGGAGCTGGCATCTCTGACCTTGGATGCTGCCGACGCCGCCAACGACAGTGCTCAGTCCACACACGAATCAATCGCCAAGCTCTCGCAAGTGGTCGAGACGCATCAGGAGGTAACGCGTTCGGTGCGTAATGCGCCAGCCATCCTGGGTGCCATCATGCTAAGTGGTTGCATCGTGATGGCAATTGTCATCGCGATCGTATTTACGAAGGTGACCGAGAAGGCCTCAAGTCTGGATGCCGCGATTGCTGCGCAGAAAGAGGAGTTGAGCAAGGTTGAGGGTGCGCTCAAAGACCTGAAGTTGCTGCAGGCCGATCTCGGAAAGTTTCAGAACATCGCCGAGGAGACCACCCAGCGCGCCGTCGTGACACTGAGGGAGCAGGTCAAGACCGATCGGCTGGCAGTGCAACAGCTTGAGGTCCGCCGTCTCAATGACATGCTGGCGTCACTGCGTAGTGGCATTGCCTCAGCACCCCGAGCAGGAGCCGGCCACCCTGATGAGCTGGAGACAAAAATCGTAGCGCTCGAGAAGTCTATCGCTGGTATCGATGCCCGCCTGCGGGCCGGACGGCTTGAAGCCATGGAAGAAGGCATCAAGCGTGTCGATACGCGCCTCGCTGTGATCGAGAAGTCTGCGAGTGCCACAAACAATGCCAGTGCTCAGGCCGCCAATAGCCGGGCCAGCGATGCTCTTGCGAAAGACATGAAGACAACTCTTGAGGAGTTGGCAGGGCTGAAGGCAGAAATCAGTACGCTTCGCGGTGCGGTCGAGCGTCGCGGCAACGACACACCCGCCTCCGGGCCGACGTTCCGCAAGGCAGCCGGAGGCTGATCGCGCGCCTTACGCTCTTGTCTGATCTGTTAAAGGGGTAGCGCGCGGCAACCGGCCGCGCACGCTGATGCGTCACCACGCACCACGTCGAGCTCTGCCCGGCTGGCGTGGTTGGCGTCGCGGACCCTGACAATCGGCCATTGGCTGGTGATCGAAGTGTCCATCGAGGGCACCAGAAGCAGGGCGTGCCCCTCATCCAGACCTCTGACGCTGGAAGTATCCAGCCACAGCTTGGCGGCCGACATTGTTACCGGTAGCACGGGCAGTGAGCAGGAAAGGGGCTGGAGCATTTCACGGGCTGAGCTCGCAACAGCCTCAAGCACCGTTTCTCTCCATGTGCCTGGAATTCCAGCTGACAGCTGCGCTCGATACCCGGGACGTGTATGCGCTTCGATATTGCGGGCTGCAATGACTCGACCACCGTCCGCTGCATCGATGAGCTCCATCGAAATCGATGCCGTCTGCGGCAGGCGCAGCCATTCATCCAGAACGCGCTGCGCCAGCGGCGAGCCACGATAGTTAATGCGTACTCGCAGCGAAAGGCCTTCTTCAGCCTGACCGGCGTGGCTCGTGTTTGTACTTCGCGGAACGCGGACTTGGGTGTCGATGCCCAGATTGACGAGCCTGTCGACGAGGCCATCTTCAAGTCTGGCACGATCATTGGCTGACCATGAAGAATGCTGCTCACCGATGGTCATGTTGAGGCCGATGACAGGGTGTACTCCGGAGGAGGGCGTGCAAGGCGTGCTGGCTGTCATAGCGGGAGCGACGCAATCATTCCCAGAGGTCGGATTCACGCCGCCTGCGATGCTCGCGGAGCCCCAGCGCGTGACACGAACCGTATCCTCGACGCGCCCTTCCCTAATCACCGAGGATTCCACCTGAAGAGGCGCGAATGACTTCTCGAGGCAGCGCTGTAGAGTCTGAGCCCGCTGCTGAATGTCATAACCAACAGGCCTTGCCGATGAGTCGGCGCCTGTAGCGGACTGTGCGTCAATAACGCTCGCCAGACCCAGCATAGTGGCCAGCAATGCCTGGCAATGCTTCATGGCGTTGCGGGTGCTGATGCAGAGGTTGCCGATCCCGATGTCGCCGGCGGTGGTGATGATGCAGGTGTCGCTGACTGCGTTATCGCAGGGCGCGCTGCGGGGAGGCGGACCGTGGCCTGGTAGGAATCATTCCCAAAGGGTTCGATGGAAACGAGCTCGGCCCCGGTGATGGCGCCGGCCACACGGGCCCGTATGTTGTCGCTACGAACCCGTCCGCCCTCGACGGTGGATTCACCGGCGAGATCCAGCCCATAGAGCTGTTCCGCGAGGCTTCGGTAGGCATCCAGTTTGGCTGCCAAAGCGGCCTGCAGGCGGCGCTGGTTCAAATCCTCGCCACTCTGCGCCGCGATGGAGGCAAAGCCGAAGGCAACCATTTCCGTGGTGGGCACCGGGGGCGCGGGTTTCGCGACGGGCGGCGTGACTGCTGCCACTGGTGCGGAGGGAGCCCGCTTGTGGGCAGCAGCACTGATCCACGTGGGCAGGACGTGAGCCTTGATGCTGGCCAGCGGATTGGTCACGGACACGGTGGTGCAACCGGCCAGACCGACTGACAACGACAAAAGGGCAAAGGTGGTGCTTCTCGTACCCATGCCTCCCGAGTCGGCCGGTGGGGGTGTTCCTTGAGCCCCGGTTCGCTGCCGGATTTCCGCGTGGCATGAGGGTTGCATCATTTGCCGGGCGGCAACCAAATCGTCGGTAGCCGCTGGCTTAGAGATTTCGTAAAACATTGTTTTTATTGGAATAAAATGGAATTGGCTGCGGGCGGCTTCCTGTCGAAGCTTCGACAATCAGGCAAGAACCTGCCGGTACAGGCGGTGTCCATCCCGCTCGGCTTCCTGTTGCTGTTAGGCATGCTGGTGCTGCCGGTGCCGCCCCTGCTGCTCGATCTGCTGTTCACCTTCAATATCGCGCTGTCGCTAGTCATCCTGTTTCTCGCGATCTCGACCTCGCGCCCGTTTTCCTTCTCGGTCTTCCCGACGGTCCTGCTGTTCGCCACCTTGATGCGACTTTCGCTCAACGTGGCATCCACCCGTGTCGTGCTCAGCGCGGGACATGAGGGCACGGATGCCGCGGGCCATGTGATCGAGGCCTTCGGATCGGTGCTGGTCGCCGGGGACTACATCGTCGGGCTGGTGGTGTTTGCCATCCTGGTGATCATCAATTTCGTTGTCGTGACCAAAGGTGCAGGGCGCGTCTCCGAAGTGACCGCGCGATTCACCCTCGATGCGATCCCCGGCAAGCAGCTGGCGGTGGATGCGGATCTTGGCGCCGGACTGATCAATCAGGAGCAGGCCAGAGCGAGGCGTCTGGAAATCACGGCGGAAGCCGATTTCTATGGTTCGATGGATGGCGCCAGCAAGTTTGTCCGCGGTGACGCGGTCGCGGGCATCCTCATCCTGCTGATCAACATTGTGGGCGGCATTCTCGTAGGCAGCCTGCAGCATGGTATGACGCTCGCTGCTGCCTTCGGCCGTTATGCAACGCTGGCCGTTGGCGACGGTCTGGTCGCGCAGGTGCCTGCACTGTTGCTGTCGATTGCGACCGCTATCATCGTGACCCGTGTTTCGGGCGAGGAATCACTGCACGAGCAGACCTACGCGCAGTTCAACAATGTCGAAGCCT
>CAYFPW010000114.1:0-188 GCA_964345055.1 uncultured Steroidobacteraceae bacterium
GCGCAACGCCGTTGTCGATCACGCCACTGTTGAGCGTGACTTTGTGCCGCGCCTGGCCGCCCGCTCCGAGTCTGCCGCCGTTGAGCAGGTCGATGGCCGGCGCTCCAGCTTTCAGCGTCACCTCATTGACCAGCGACCAGCTGTGATAGATCGACACGTCGAATTGTGCGCCGTTTCCGCCACTGGAT
>CAYFPW010000114.1:198-5599 GCA_964345055.1 uncultured Steroidobacteraceae bacterium
CTGCCACCGCTGCTGCCACCGCCGCCGCCGCCGCCAGAGCGAGAGCCGCCGCCATCCGAGGAGCTGCTGCGTTGCCTGTCAGACCCTCTGTCCGACTGCCTGTCCATGCCTCTGTCTGACGGCATGCCGTCGTCCGGGGAGCCGCCATCCGCACCGAAGCCGTGGTCACCGCCGGAACCGAAGCTGCGATCGCCGCCGGTATTCCTGTCCTCCGATTCTGTCGGGGCCGAGCCGCCCGCGGATGCTCCGCCATCACCGCCCTCGGCAGCGTTGGCTGCCAGGGCTGAGCCCTCACCGCTCTCCGATGAACCACTACCCGATGAGCCACTACGTGTGTTTCTCGCGCTGCTGGGTGCCGTGGCACCTGGGCGGCCACCACTGCGCGCTCCGCTAGCCCCCGAGGTCTGGCTGCGCGTACTGACCGTCGAGGTGCGCATCACGCGCGTCAGGTTGAAGCCCCAGCGGACGCTACGACTCTCTTGGCGTGCAAAGTTCACGGCACGGCTGTCGACCAACACCATGTTGCCACTGCTGTCACGGATGAAACGATCGGGGAATGCCGATTCGGTTGCTGCCGTGGCGCTGTTGAGCGTGCTGATCGGGTTGGTGGTCACGCTGTCGAGGTAGTTGGCCGAGAAGTTGAGTTTCAGAGTCGTCGTGCTGATCGCGGCATACGTCGCTCCGAACTTGAAGACGCGACGATCGTCGGCCTTCAGATCCGGATTACCGCCGGAAATCCGGGTAACGGTGACGGTTTGACCCAGTACATAGTCATAGAAGCGTGCGTTGGTCGTCGTGATCAAAGGGTCGTTGATTTGCGCAAGCGACGGAGCCTGACGGTCCTGGTTCACGGACGCGATCACGCTGATGCCCGTGCGTGGCGTCCAGTGCAGGCCGTAACCGAAACTGCCCACCGAGCCGTAGCGGGTGATCTGGTTCACAGCGCCATTGAAATTAACGCTGATCGATCCGACGGCGGGCAGCACATTCTTCGAGATACTCGTGAGCGGGACGTCCAGACTGACCTGACCGCGCACCTTGCTTTGATTGGTGGTCCTGCTGTCCTGGCTGGTGCTGGCCGAATACTGACTGCTGATATCGCCGCCCAGACGGATGCTGGTGGTGACATAGCCGGCCGGTAGGGTGAACAGACTTCCGTTGGCCACGGCACTGAGGCTGCCCGTATTGGTGGTCGACGTCGAATCCTGTCGCGTCACCGGACCCAGCACCGTCTCTGGCAAAACGCCATAGGGGTTGACGGTGCCGGCGGTGATCGCCGCCTGCAGCGTGCGCACGTCATAGCCACGATCCGAGTGGGTCTGCGTGTGGGTGTAGTCGTAATTGCCGATCACCGACAAGCGCCACCGCTGCGGCAGTTCGGCATTCATCGAGACGCCCGCATGTGCCTTGCCCGTGTTCGAATTCTGTCGCAGCGTGGTGTCCGACAGATAACGGTTCACAGTCGTGTTGACGCGGCTGGTTGCGAAAGGACTGGTCCCGGGCACAAGGAGATTGGCGGACGGATAGCCGTTCAGCGAGTGGTTGCTCTGGTAGCTTGCCAGACCGTTGAACGATGCGTTGATCGTGTCCGACAGCGGGTGTGCCTTCACAGCATTGAGCGAGTAGTTGCTGGTCCCAGGGCGCAATGTCCGCGCGCCACTGTCATTGCCGATGGTGCCGGTCGGGTCGCTGATCGTCCCGGCGGTCGAGGAAACATCCCGATCCGACTCCAGCAGTGCCGCTTGGGTGCGGGCACGACCCACGACATTGAGGCGATCGTTGTCGCGAATGTGGCTGCGGCTCACGTCGCCCGTTGCGTTTTCTCCGCCGCCCGCGGTGGATACGCCACCGCCGAGATTGGCGACTGAGGCGTCGAAGGTGCGCACCAGGATGATGTTCACCACCTTCTGCTCGGCGCCATAGCCGTACTTCAGCGCGACTTCCTCAGGCAGGATGTCGAGTCGCAGAATGGCTTCAGTGGGCAGATCGCCCACCTCGTTGACGCCCGAAACCCGGCGGCCATTGACCAGAATGATGGGGCCCGAGCTGCTGTCTCGCCCCTGATCGCTCTGCGTCTGGTCGGAGATGTCGGCCAGCAGTTCGTTGATGGTGCCTACGCCACGCGCCGCGATGTCCTCTGGGCTCATCTGATTCTCCGGCGGGATGTCGCCGATCACCGCACCGGGTACCGCATCGGCCAGTACCACGACTTCCTCGAGCTCCGCTCCGGTCTTGGAGGCCGTCGCCGTCTGCGCCGCTGACAGGGCGGTGCTCTGGTTCATGGCTGCCAGGGCGGCGAGTGCGGTGAGCAATAGCCGGTGACGGGAGTGGGGGTGGTGCGAGCGAGAGGACTTGCGATTCATGGCGTCAGATGTTCCATCTGTTGAAAATGGTCGTTGGAAGTCAACGATCTAGGGGGCGACACGATAACGTCCTGTGGGTCAATGAATGTAAAGCCTGGTCAACTAGAGTGGTATGAACCTGTCACTCTTGGCAGGCTTTTCCATCGGTGTTCGTTGGGGGGCGATGATTGTTGCGACGGCTGGTGTACCATCGGGGTATTGGCGAATTCACCATAGAGCGGCAAATCAATTATGAAAAGCAAACTTCTCTCTGGATCTCTGGTTTTTGCATGGTTGCTGGCCAGCGTCGCGCCTGCGGCCTGGGCCCATCACGGCTGGGGCGGTCAGTACGACACCACCAAGGAAATCGAGCTCACTGGTGTCATCAAATCGGTGCAGTGGACCAATCCGCACGTCACTTTCAAGATGCTGGTCGATGGCGGCAAGAGCACCGAAAAGCTCTGGACCATCGAGAGTAATTCGGTCAGTGCGCTGGTGCGTATGGGCATCGAGAAAACCACCGTCGCCATCGGCAGCACTGTAAAGGTGTCCGGTTTCGGTCCCGTGGCCGGCGCTAATTTCGGCCTGTTCATGAACCACATGCTGCTTCCCGACGGCAAAGAAATCGTCTTCCTGCGTGGCGCAGCGCCGCGCTGGTCAGATGAAATCATCGGCAACGATGACCGGCTGCACGGCAAGGTGGTCGAGAACGATATCAACAAGCGTCCGGCCACGGTGTTCTCGGTCTGGACAGTGGTCTACAACGACAACAACAGCCATGGCATGCATGTCATCACTCCGGCACCGGCTGCGGCCGCTGCAACACCGGCAGCCAGCGGCATGGCTGCAGGAGCCACGGCGGCGATGACGCCGGTGGTCGGTGCGGATGGTGCGGTCATCGTCTGCCACGACTCGCCGGCCATTTCTGAGATGGGATCACCCTATCCGATGGAGCTGATCGATCAGATTGCCAAGAACAAGACCGTCGTCATGAAAGTCGAGAAAGATGACACGGTGCGCGTCGTGCACATCACCGCCGCGCCACACAAGGCAGTGGGCGCGCCCAGTCTGGCGGGCTATTCCACCGGTGTCGTCGATGCCAACAAGAAGAAGCTGACGGTGACCACCTCGAATGTGCTCGGTGCACCGGAAGTTGTGTACACGGAGACTTTCGAGCTCTCGGATGACCGGAATCGCCTGAATTACACGGTCAAATCAACCAAGAGCCCCGAAGTGCGTGGCCGCTACTGGCAGTATCAGCCGGGTGCGAAGGTCATGCCGTACGGGTGCACCAACGCCAAGTAGGGCAGCGAGGTCTCTGGCCGCAGCTAGCGTTTGGCTAGCTGCGGATACCAGAAGATCACGTGGCACTTCTCGCAGACCTCGTCCAGCCCGTTGGAGACATCGGAGAGGATCTTGAGATCTTTCCGGGTGGCCGCGGTCACCACACTCGCGCCAGTCTTCTGCAACGCCAGCGCGTGGGTGCGGAAGACAGCCGGCTTGGCATTGAGATAACGCTGCACGTCGGCGGCCTTGGACGCGGCAGCAGCCGCACCCTCGTCCTGAAGTTTCGCCCCCGGCAGTGCCGCAACGACACCGCCGGTGGTAGCCAGCGTGCGGCCCGCTTCTTCCAGCGCCTTGCCGATTTCCAGCAGCCGCGCCCATTGGGTTGCACTGATCATCTTGGGATCGAGGTTGCCGTCGCTGCCGATGGCCGGGTTGGTGATATCCCACAGTGCCAGCCCCATCGGGTTGACCTTGGTTTGCATGAGCACCTGGACAACCGGTTTGGCGGTATCGGCAGCTACTGCCGTTCCAAAGATCGTCAGACTGGCAATGCAGACCCATGGCGCTAGGAATTTCATGTTGGCTCCATCAAGCAGATGTGGCTCTTGCGACATGAACGAATTGAAATCGTTCCGTTCGGCCACAGTATGCCTTCGGGGAAAGGTCTAAAGGCTGTGGTAACTACGTATTCGGAGTGAGCGGCACCATGAGTCAATCTGAATCGCGAACGATGCATCTGGTCTGTCCGCAGTGTCTGGCAACGAACCGTGTCCCGGAGCGGCGGCTCGCAGACGGTCCGGTCTGTGGCCAATGTCGCACCCGACTCCTGCCGGAGGTGCCGGTGGCTCTGGAGGGCGACGCCCTTGAGCGTTATGTGGCCGGGAGCGGTGCACCGGTGCTGGTGGACTATTGGGCGCAGTGGTGTGGCCCGTGCCGCATGATGGCGCCGGAGTTCGCGGCGCTGGCCGCGCGGCGCCCCGACGTGCGCTTTGTCAAAGTCGATACCGAGCATAATCAGGCGCTGGCCGCTCGCCACGGCATCCGCAGCATTCCGACGCTGGCGCTGTTCCGTCACGGCCGCGAAATTGCCCGCGTGGCGGGTGCCATGCGGGCGGCGCAGTTGGAGCACTGGCTTGATCAGGCGCTGGGCGCCGCCGGCGGAGGGCATTGATCTGCAGGGCCGCTGATCCACAGCGGCCGCTGATCTACACGGTTTGCAACCTGCCTGACAGTACAATACCCGGATTGTACTCACAGCTGGCGACTCGCCACCGGATCAAAGCCTATGCAGGACCGCCGCGCTCAGTATCCGTTTCGCCTGGTGATCGCTGCCATCGCGATGGCACTTCTGGCTTTGCCGGGGCTGGTATCGGTCGCTCGTGCCGCTCCAGTGCGCACGGCGCACGTCGAGGCGGAGCTGATCGCCGAGAAATCCACTGTCCGCGCCGGTGAGACCTTTGACGTCGGTGTGCGGCTGAAGATGCAGCCGAAATGGCACATCTACTGGATCAATCCCGGTGATACCGGTTTGCCGACGAAGATTGTCTGGCGCTTGCCTGAGGGCTTTCAGGCTGGCGACACGCAGTGGCCTCATCCGCGCCGCCTGCTGGTGGATGATTTGGTCAACTTCGGCTACGAGGACCAGGTGCTTCTGATCAGCTCGCTGACGCCGCCTGCGAGCCTCGTCGCGGGCAAACCGGTGACGCTTCAGGCGCATGTCAGTTGGTTGGTCTGCGAAGTGGAGTGTGTGCCGGAGCAGGCTGACCTGACGC
>CAYFPW010000115.1:0-5591 GCA_964345055.1 uncultured Steroidobacteraceae bacterium
GATCGCGTTGATCAGCAGGCTGCGGTGATGCGCACCACCTTTCGCAGTGCTGCGCACGATCTGCGTACGCCGCTTCAGCGGGCCCGTATCCGGCTTGAATCCGGTGCTGCTCAGGCTGCTGAGCCGGGGCAGCGGGATGCCATGGTGCAATCGGTGGCAGATATCGACCGTGTGCAGCGCACGCTTGCAACGCTCCTGCAGATTGCCCATGCCGAGTCAGCCACTGTTGAACAGACGCAGCGAACCGTGCTGGATGTCGCGGCGCTGGTGCTTGAGATGGCTGAGTTGTATCAGCCCGTGGTTGCGGGGCGCGGGATCCGATTGCAGGCCGACGCACCAGAGCCGGCAATGATGCATGGTAATCGGCAGCTCCTGGCCCAGCTGCTGGCCAACCTGCTCGAGAACGCACTCAAATTTACGCCTTTAAACGGACTCATCAGCGTCACCGTGCAACTACGGGAGGGGCGAGTGCAGTTGCGCGTTGCAGATACCGGTCCCGGTATTCCCGTGGCACAACGCGATGAGGCCTTGCTGCCATTCAGGCAGCTCGGTGGGCGTGATGGTGCCGCAGCGGGTGAAGTGGGCGGCAGCGGACTGGGTCTCAGTTTGGTGGCGGCGGTGGTACATATCCACGGCGGGCATCTAAAGCTGCTCGACAATCAGCCCGGTCTGGCCGTGCTCTGCGAATTCCCTGCGGCCTGAATCGTTTCAGTGCGCCTTGAGGCAATCAGCGAGGAAGGCCTTGCGCGCGTCGCCCGACAGCTTTTTGTTGTCCGCTTCGGTGTTGCAGCGAGTCGCTGCCTGCTGTGCGGCACTGGCCGGCTTCACCTCGGCAACCGTCGGAGCAGTGGCTGTCGGCTTGCCGGCTGATCCGACCGGCGACGGGTTCGGCGGCGCGCTGGTGGCGGGGGGCTGGGAGGCAGGCGGTGTCGCTTCGCCAGCCATGGCAGTACCGACCGCAACCACCGCGATCAGCAAAGCCGGTACACTCGTCCACAGGCCCAGTTTCATGTCCATCCTCGTTCCCGCGATGCGGGGTCGTGGTCGTGGCGCGTCGGGGCGCCGCGTAGGGGCAGACTATCAAAGGTCGGGCCCAAGGCAGCCGTAGCGCCAATTAAGGATTCGTCATCTGTCACTGCAGGTTCGGTGGCAGGCGGGCCGTTCGATAGCAGGGATCAACAACAGTTCATGGGGGCAGGGGCGATGGCTGTAGCCAAGGCGCTGGAGTGGGCCGAGCGGGGTTGGGTGCCCGATGCACTGATTCGCATCGGCATCCGGCAATTGTGTCGGGCGCGTCTTCGCGAACTCGCCGAGGGTGATCCGGCGCAGCAGGCGGCTTTGGCAGAGCGATTCATCGAATCGCTGTCCGCTGCGGAACTGGCGCCGCTGGCTCACAAGGCCAACGAGCAGCACTATGAGGTGCCCGCCGAATTCTTCGCCCAGGCGCTGGGGCGGCATCGCAAGTACAGCAGTTGCTGGTTTGCCTCACCCAACACAACGCTGGATCAAGCGGAGGCTGACGCACTGTCGGCCACTTGTGAACGTGCACGTCTTGCTGATGGGCAGCGCATTCTGGAGTTGGGCTGTGGCTGGGGATCGCTGTCGCTGTGGATGGCGGAGCGCTATCCCGGCAGTCGTATCACAGCGGTGTCCAATTCTGGCTCGCAGCGCGAATGGATCGAGGCACAGGCGCGCAGTCGTGGGCTGAGCAACCTGCAGGTGATCACCTGCGACATGAACCGCTTCACCACTGAAGAGCGTTTTGATCGCATCGTTTCGGTGGAAATGTTTGAGCATATGCGCAACTGGCCGGAGCTCTTCGGGCGCGTCGGTTCCTGGCTGCGCGATGACGGTCTGTTCTTCATGCACGTGTTCGTACACCGGTCGGTGCCGTATGCGTTCATCGATGCCGGCGACGATGACTGGATGAGCCGGCATTTCTTCAGCGGCGGTATGATGCCCAGCGACGACCTGGCTCTGCGTTTCCAAAGAGATCTGCAGCTGTTGCAGCGCTGGCGCTGGGACGGGCGTCACTACGAGCGCACCGCCAACGCCTGGTTGGCCAATATGGATGCACGGCGGGCACAGATCTGGCCGATCCTCGAGCAGACCTACGGGCACGATCAGGCACAACGCTGGTGGATGCGCTGGCGGATGTTCTTCATGGCCTGTGCCGAGTTGTTCGGCTTTGACCAGGGCCGGCAATGGTGGGTCAGTCATTACCTCTTCAGTCGTCGGCGGGCGGGCGCGTGAGCATGCTGCTGAGTGCATTGGCCTCGCTCCCGGTGCTGCTGACGATGACCACGCTGACCTGGCTCATCTCGCTGCCGTTGCGTAACGTCAGCATCGTGGACAGTGTTTGGTCGCTGTTGCTGGCGGCTGCGGCGCTGGTTTACGCCTGGCCGCTGACTGCCGTGCAGGGCGCCCGCGCAACGGTGGTGCTCTGGCTCGTGCTGGTGTGGGCGTTGCGTTTGAGTGTGTACATCACGGTACGCAACAGGGGTCACGGTGAAGACCGTCGTTACCAGGAGATCCGTCGTCGCAACGATCCGGGCTTCGCGTTCAAGAGTCTGTACCTGGTTTTCGCGCTGCAGGCGGGTCTGGCTTGGATCGTGTCGCTGGCGCTGCTGCCCGCACTGCGCAGCAGTTCTCCCTGGGTCTGGCTAGACTGGCTCGGCCTGCTGCTGACTGTCTTGGGTCTGCTGTGGGAAAGTATTGCGGACGCGCAGCTGGCCGCATTTCGTGCCGATCCTGCCAATCGTGGCGGCGTCATGGATCGTGGCCTGTGGCGCTATTCGCGGCACCCCAATTACTTTGGTGAGTGTTGTGTGTGGTGGGGCTTGGGCTTTTTTGCGCTGGCGACAGGAAGCCTGTGGGCTCTGGTATCGCCGCTGCTGATGACTGTTTTGCTGCTGCGTGTGTCAGGTGTCAGCCTGCTCGAAAAAGATATTGGTGAGCGTCGGCCCGCCTATCGCGATTACGTCATGCGCACCAATGCTTTCCTGCCCTGGAGACCTCGTACATGAAACTGCCTGCACTGCTGCTCTCGACGCTGGGAGTGGTATCCGCCATGCTCACCGGCTGCTCCGATGAAGCGACGCCGATGGCCACTGTGCCGCATGTCGATCTGGCCCGCTTCATGGGTCCGTGGTTTGTGATCGGCAACATACCGACGTTCCTCGAGCGTGATGCCTACAACGCTGTTGAAAGCTACCGGCTCGATTCTGACGGCACCATCGCGACCACGTTCACCTTCAACAAGGGTGCTTTCGATGGGCCGCAGCAGCGACACACGCCGCGCGGCTTCGTGCTCGACACCCGCACGAATGCCACCTGGGGAATGCGTTTCATATGGCCGGTGAAGGCGGACTACCGCATCATTTATCTGACACCGGACTACTCGGTCACCGTCATCGGTCGTGCCAAGCGCGACTATGTCTGGATCATGGCTCGTGAGGCGCATATCAGCGATGCAGCCTGGCAGGCGGCGCTGGATGCTGTTGCCGCCGCCGGCTACGACATCGCGCACGTCAAGCGGGTGCCCCAAGCGTGAAAATTGCGATCATTGGCGCCGGCATCGCCGGCAATGTCGTCGCGGCACGCCTCCATGGACGCCACGAGATCACGGTATTTGAAGCCGGCAGTCATGTTGGCGGGCATTCCCATACGCATACGGTCGAGATCGAGGGTCAGCCGGTAACGGTGGACACCGGGTTTATCGTCTACAACGAGCGTACCTATCCGGAGTTCACGCGTCTGCTGCGGGATCTGAACGTGGCCACCAAGCCCAGCAACATGAGCTTCAGTGTGCGCTGCGAGTCCAGCGGTCTGGAGTACAACGGCACCACGATCAACAGCCTCTTTGCGCAGCGGCGCAATCTGTTCCGGCCCTCGTTCCACCGCATGTGGCGCGATATCCTGCGTTTCAACCGGCATGCACCGCTCGCTGCAGCGGCGGGCGGCATGGAGCAGACGTTGGGCGATTACGTTCGTGAGCACGACTACTCGCCGCAGTTCATCCATCACTATCTGCTCCCGATGGCCGCGGCAATCTGGTCGGCCACACCGGTGGATGTGTATGCGATGCCGATGCGCTTTCTGGTCGGATTCTTCGGGAATCATGGCATGTTGAGTGTCAACGATCGGCCGCAATGGCGCACCATCGACGGCGGCTCGATGCGCTACGTCGAGCGTCTCGTCGCGCCGTTCCGCGATCGCATCCATCTCAATGCACCGGTGGAGTCGGTGCGGCGCCTGCCGACGCATGTGCAGGTGCGCGCGCGCGGCGGTGAGGTGCAGCAGTTCGACCGGGTGTTCTTTGCCTGCCACAGCGATCAGGCGCTGGCCATGCTGGAAGATGCCTCGCCCACCGAACGTGAGGTGCTGGGTGCCATCCGCTACCAGGACAACGAAGTGGTCCTCCATACCGATGCCACGCTGCTGCCAAAGCGTCGGCTGGCCTGGGCGGCTTGGAATTATCACCTGCCGCGTGAGGCTGCTGAGCAGGTCTGCGTGACTTACAACATGAACATCCTGCAGGGACAGGACACGGGCGCGCCGCTGTGCGTCACGCTCAATCGCAGTAATGCCATCGATCCGGCCAAGGCTCTGCGTCGAGTGAACTATGCCCATCCGGTATTCAACGTCGCTGCCGTGGCAGCGCAGGCTCGTCAGCGCGAGCTGAACGGAGCTCAGGGCACCTATTTCTGCGGGGCCTACTGGCGCAACGGTTTCCACGAGGACGGAGTATGGAGTGCGCTGCAGGCCCTGCAGCATTTTGCGGAGGAGGGCGATGCACAGCGCGCTCTACATCGGGCGGGTTAGGCACCGGCGCTTTGCGCCTCGCGCCCATGCGTTCAGCTATCCGCTTTTCATGCTCTGGCTGGATCTCGATGAGCTCGATCAGGTGTTTTGTCATCGCTGGTTCTGGTCAGTGGGCCGACCCAATATCGCCAGCTTCCGGCGCGAGGATTATCTGGGGCCGGCGATGCAATCGCTGGCTGAGGCGGTGCGCGATCGGGTCGCCGCGGCAACCGGAGTAAGGCCGAGCGGACCGATCCGTCTGCTGACCCATCTGCGCTATTTCGGCTACTGCTTCAATCCGGTTAGCTTCTACTACTGCTACGCCCCCGATGGTCAGACGCTGGAATGCGTGGTGGCCGAGATCACCAATACACCCTGGCAGGAGCGGCACAGCTATGTGCTGCCGATGGCGCACAGTCTGCGGAAGGGGGCGATTGGTCGCTGGCGCTTCGACAAGGAATTCCATGTCTCGCCGTTCATGCCGATGGATCTGCGCTACGACTGGCGTTTCAGTCCGCCGGGAGAGGTGCTGGCCGTCCACATGGAATGTGAGCGCGAGGCCAAGCGCAACTTTGATGCCTCGCTGGTACTACGGCGCCGGGCACTGAGCAGTGCGGCGATGGCGCTGGCGCTGCTGCGTTTCCCTTTGATGACGCTGCAGGTGCTGGTGGCGATTCACTGGCAGGCGCTCAAGCTGTGGCTCAAGCGCGTGCCAGTGTTTAACCACCCCCGTCGTTACAGCGACGGGAAGTCGGTATAGCCCTTCGCACCCGGCGAGTAGAACGTGC